>WHTT01000063.1 GCA_009377605.1 Luteitalea sp. | reverse complement strand
GGATTAACAATCAGGGAACCAGACTCGGCCAAGCTGACTTTGTTCTGACACTGCTGTCCGTGTACCACGGCGAGTTGCGCGATCGGATCGAGGAGCGCGCGCGGGCAATGTCGCTTGGGACGGTCGTGTCCATCGATACCCAACAGCTTCTGCGAGCCGTTTGCGGCGTCGCGTTCGGTCGCGCGCGAATGTCCGCGGTCTACCGATACCTTCGCGGTGTCGATCCAACGACGGGTGAAACGGATTCCGCCGGTCGCCTGAAGCGGCTGACCCAGCTCGATGAGGCAGCGAAAGAGTGCATTGAGCCAACGCCCTGGCGGGACTACCTGCTTCGAGTCCAACACGCGGGGTTCGTGAGCCAGGCGCTCATCGCATCAAAGAACGCGATTGTGAACGCCTATGCCTTTTACATCCGCGGCCGGAAGGTTGGTGTTCCCAAGAACAAGCTCGACGAGTTGATCGCGCGCTGGGTGTTTGGAACGCTGCTCACGGCTCGGTACTCAGGGTCGTCGGAGACGATGTTTGAACAGGACTTGGCACGGGTTGCCAGGCTGGATCCGGCCGACTCGGACGGTTTCGTACGAGCGCTCGACGATGCACTGAGCGAGACCCTCACCAACGACTACTGGACGCAAACGCTAGTGTCTGCCCTAGAAACGCAAAAAGGCCGGGCTCCGGCTGCCCTTGCTTTCCGTGCAGCCCAAGTCGTTCTTGGAACACGGGCATTGTTTTCTGATCAATATCTCCGGAATTTGTTCACTCCACCCGCACAAGGGTTGCGCGCCGCCAGCGAAGTGCATCACCTCTTTCCGGAAGCGTGGCTTCACGCTCGAGGGATTCGCGATCGTCGCCGTATCAACCAGGTCGCCAACCTGGCTGACGTCGGTTGGCACGAGAACAGCGTGATTGGAGCTCGAGGCCCGGCTGACTACGTTCCTCGTCTGCGGGAGAAGTTGAACATCGACAACGATCGATGGGGCCGACTGTGTGCGGAGCACGCCTTGCCCTTGCGATGGGAGTCGATGGAGTACGAGGAGTTTCTCCGCGATCGGCGGCGAAGAATGGCGGACATCATCCGTGTCGCGTTCCGCCAGCTTGGAGGCGAGTCAGACGCTCCACCGGTGATGCCGCCGTGGTTCCTCCCGGGCGCTGAGGCTGTGTGGCAAAGGATTGCCGAGACAGAGCGCGCCCTGCGTGGGATTGTCCGTGAGGTCTACGCACGATTCGGCGACTCGGCTGCGTCGAGAATCGAAGCGGCGGTGCCCGAGGGCGAGCGCCAGACGCTCACGCGAAACCTCGCGCGGCGTCCCGCAGGTGCCGACCCGCTCGGCATCGTCGACTACCTTTACCTCGGGCAGTTGCCAAACATCCTCTTTGCTCCGGATGTCCAGCAAGAGGCGCGTACCCGCTTCACCGGCGCACAAGACCCGAAGCAGCGACTCCTGGCGGCTGTCAGCCAGATCGCACCGGTCCGTAACGAGATCGCCCACGTCCGCGAGATCGATCAAGACCGGCTCCTTCGCGCGAGCGTTGCCTGCGCCGACGTTTTGGAGATGTTGAAAGGCAAGGCGTGATGTCGAGTAGAGCCCAGTCTGCGCGATGACCGACTGTGACGTAACTGTGCCGTGACGCTTGTCGATTCCGCGAATGAAGGAGGCGTGAACATAGCTCTACAGTGCTACGATCCAGCCGACAAGCACCGGGTCACAGCGTCGCGCTCCTCTACAGATATCGCTGAGCCCATTGACTTTAGAGGCAAACTGATCCGACCGTTTCGATGCAGGTTAACGGGCGGACGGCCGAAAAGACTGCTTGATGACCGACCAGCATGAGCGGACGTCCGGCCGACTGCTGCTCCACGGCTTGCTCGACTACATCCACGAGCAGGCGAAGGAGGTCGATCCGCGCGGCTACAGGCTTGGCGCGGTCAGGGGTTTCGTGCGGCGCAGTGACGAGTTGGTCGGGCTTCCGGGGGTCGAGTCTGACCTGAAGGTCGCCGGCGATCACATCTGGCTGCGCATTCAGCGCCTCGAGGGCAACCCACCGCCGCCGGTACCCGATAGCCAGAAGGGACTTTTCCGCGTCTCCAAGAACCCGGAGGGTCCCTTACCTGAACTCGATGAAGCAGCACTCCTTCATTGGCTCGAGAAGGCGGGTCGAGAGAAAACGCCACAAGAAAGACTTGAGCTCGAAGCGCAGGTTCGCGCGGAGGCGCTCCAATCACTCGTCGACTACGCCGGTCTCTGGAACGCCTGGGCGGAAGGAGAGCGCCCGCGTCGACGAACGATCACGCTCTACGCAGACCTGTTTGCGCTGAAGCACCAACTGGAGGCAGAAGAAACCGCCAAACCGCAGGAGTTCGTGTGCGGAATTGGCATCTCATACTGGCAACTGCAGTTCGACGGCTCGTCAATTCCGTTCGAGTACCCGCTCCTTACACAGGCCGTTGAGATCTCGCTGGATGACCGGACGCTTGCGCTCGAAGTGCGTCCGCGCGCAACCGACACGAACGTGGAACTTGACGCCTTCATCGCTTGCCAAGTCAGAGGCGCTGCGGATGTGGAGCGTGCGATCCGTGAGCACTTGTCACGCCACAAAGACGCGCCGGTTTCTCCCTTTGACAATTCCTCGTACTCAGACGTGCTCAAGCTCGCGGCGGGCAACCTAGATCCAGAAGGCAATGTTCGGGATGTGATTGTGCCAGGGGCCGCCCGTCCAGGTCCTGGTGAACATCTCATAGTGACGGGCGCCTGGGTGCTACTGTCACGTCCTCGCTCGAACAACTATCTGTTTGAGGACCTGAAGCGGCTCCAAGCAAAGCTTGAAAGCGGTTGCACTATTCCTGCCGGACCGGAAGCCCTCGTTACCTCTCCGTCAGACGAGCCCGTCAAATACGAGACGGTCCGTTTTCGAGGCATCTCAAGCCGTGGCGATAGCGGACCAGACAAGCCAGAAGAGCTGTACTTTCCCCTTCCATACAACGAGGAACAGGTAACCATCATTCAACGGCTCGAACGATCCCCCGGTGTGACGGTGCAGGGCCCTCCCGGTACCGGGAAGACGCACACGATCGCCAACATCGTCTGCCACTATCTTGCAACGGGTCGGCGCGTGCTCGTGACGTCTCGCGGTGAACGAGCGCTGGAAGTGTTGCAAACGAAGATGCCGGATCGGGTCCGAGCGTTGACCGTGTCGCTCCTCGCCAGCGATCGGGAGGGGGTTCGGCAGTTTCAAGCAGCGATCGAGTCAATCCAGCATCAAGTCTCGCAACTGAATCCAGAGCAGACGCAGCGGGACATCCTGACAACCCAGAGCGCTATTGATCGTGCCCACATCGAGCTCGCGAGGATCGACGCAAGGACTGATGAAATCGCCCATTCACAACTTGCCGACGTAGACATCGACGGCGTGCCCATGCGCGCGCAGGGTCTTGCCGAGCTCGTTGTTTCCGGTCGCGCGCAGTATGGTTGGTTCGATGACCCTCTGAGCCTTTCGACAGAGCACGCGCCGCCATTCTCTGGCGACGAAGCCGAGGAGCTGCGGTCTGCCCGGCGGCGGCTTGCGGCAGACGTCGCGTACACTCGGCACACAATCCCCTCTCCGGGAGACCTGCCAAGCGTTGCGGCGATTGCTGAGCTCCACGACGTTCTCTCTCGCTTGAAGACGCTCGACGGTCAGATCGCAAGTGGTGAGCTGATTGGACTGAGAGCTACGACTCCGGAGGTGTTGCAGGCTGCTCGCGCGTTGCTTGCTCGGGTGGAAGAGGCTCTGACGCTCGCAAAGGAACTGGAGAGCGTTGACGGCGGGTGGCCCTTCGAACTGCGCACCAAGTGTCGCGATTCGGCATTTGCTTCGGAGAGAAGGGCACTCGAAGCGCTCTATCCAGAGCTTGAGGCGATTGTCGAAGCGCGAGCCGAATTCCTGAAGCGGCCCGTCGAGTTCCCTGAGGAAGGGCTAACGAACATCAAGACCCGGCAAGCGGTGGAACGCGGAGCAACAAGCGGCAAGCCGTTCGGATTCGTCTCCCTCGGAAACGGCCAGGCCAAAGAACATCTGGGACGCGTTCGGATCGCTGGGAGGTCTGCTGAAGGTTCAGAGGACTGGTCACATGTTCTGCGGTACGTCGGGTTGCACGAGCAGGTGTTGTCCTTTGCGACGCGCTGGAACGAGATCGCGGAGGGGCTCTCTGCACCACCCTTGCAGGCCGGCATCAGATTCGTGAGAACAGTTGAATTGGTGGCCACCACAGGCTACAAGGCACACCGGCTCGCGACCGACTACGATCACGATCTTCCGAAGAGAGCGGCGGCCGTCTTCGATGAGCCACCGACGGCGCAACTTCTTGGAGGAGTTCGAGAGTTGGCGGTCGTCCGCGAGCAGTTGCTCCGTCACCTGACTCGAGCCGATCTCTCTCGAGCAGTAACGAACCTCGCCGTTCTGAAAGAGAAGCTCGCCGGCAAAACCGGCCCTGTCTCCGAGCGATTCCGTGGCTTCGTAGAGCGCACGCTGGGCAGTCCCGAGATTTCGGCAGAGCGAGCCGTAGCTGAATACAGCAACCTGGGCGCAGAACTTCAACGGCTTGCCGGTCGTGCCAGTGACATCAGCAAGGTCCGTGACTTATCGCAACGGATTCAGAATGCCGGGGCGCCGCGGCTCGCTGCTCGGCTTTGTTGTCAGGCTGCCGAAGCCAACGTCGACGATGCCGTGTTCCCCACCACATGGCGTAAGGCGTGGACGTGGGCTCGTGTGCGCACTCATCTCGAGACCATCGAGGCACGTCACGAGCTCGTCGCGATGGCCGCTCGTCGGAGAGACTTGGAAGCAGGCCTCTCGCGGCTCTACAAAGACATGGTGGCAAAGTCCGCGTGGCTTGCGACCAAGCGGAACGCGACGCCTCGAGTGCTTCAGGCGCTAGCGGGCTATGCAACCGCAATCCGTCGCATCGGCCAAGGCACCGGGCCGAACGCGACAAGATACAGGCGGGATGCCCGCGAAGCAATGCTGGATGCCGCCGGCGCGGTGCCGTGCTGGATCATGAGCCACGCCCGTATCTCTGAGGCTATGCCCGCAGACATCGGCGCATTCGATCTCGTTATCGTGGATGAGGCAAGCCAGTCCGACCTGTGGGCATTGCCCGCAATCCTGCGCGGCAAGAAGATCTTGATAGTCGGTGATGATAAGCAGGTCTCGCCGGATGCCGGTTTTATCGCCTCGCAGCGAATACAGGAACTCAAAGATCGCTTTCTCGCCGGCCAACCGTACGGAACGGAGATGACGCCGGAGAAATCGCTGTATGACCTGGCGGCACGCGTCTTCGCCGCTCAGCAGGTGATGCTCCGTGAGCACTTCCGATGCGTGCCGCCCATCATTGCGTACTCGAATCGGACGTTCTACAAGGGCGGCATTCGACCGCTTCGTATTCCGAAGCCGTCGGAACGCATCGATCCGCCTTTGGTGGACGTGCTCGTAAAGGACGGTGTGCGCAACAGGCGCGACTGCAACGAGTACGAGGCGCTGGCAATTGCCGATGAAATTACTGGACTGCTGAAGGACGAGCGTTTCAAGAGCCGGACGCTGGGTGTCGTGTCGCTCCTGGGGCTGGAACAAGCGAAGCACATCGACTCCGTTGTTCGACAGCGGTGCGACGCAGCGGAGCTTTTGCGCCGGCGCTTTGAATGCGGTGACGCGCGCAGTTTCCAGGGCAGCGAGAAGGACATCATGTTCCTGTCGATGGTGGTCGACCCAACGAACAGCAAGGCGCTGTCGGGGAACCTCTTCGACCAGCGGTTCAACGTTGCGGCGTCACGAGCAAGAGATCGAATGTATCTCGTACGGTCGGTCAGGTCTGCGGACCTGTCGGATAAGGATCTGCGGTTGACTCTCTTGGCTCATTTCGACAAACCGATGGTCACCGAGGAGACCGAGGAAGAGAACCTCATCGACCGTTGCGAGTCCGGGTTCGAGAGGCAGGTGTTCACCGCACTCACGGCGCTCGGCTATCGCGTTGTTCCGCAGGTCAAGACAGGAGCGTATCGGATCGACATGGTCGCAGAGGGAGCTAGCGATACGCGGCTCGCGATCGAGTGCGACGGCGATGAGTACCACGGCCCTGACCGGTGGCAGGATGACACGAAACGGCAGCGAGTCCTGGAGAGGGCGGGATGGACATTCTGGCGGTGCTTTGCGTCAACGTGGTCGCTGCACCGCGACGACGTGCTGGCGGAGCTGCTGGAGCGCCTTGGCGCAATGGGTATCGAACCGATCGGGGCTACAGACCGCATTCCGAGCCTAGTGGAGAGGAGAGAATGGGCACCACCGGCCCCAGACAACGATTCGCCGGATGAAGTTGAGGCGACGCTCAGACGAGCCGTCTCAGCCGACGGGGAGTCGGTGTGATTGAGTGACCAACGCCCTCAAGCTGATGATCCCATCATCGGGCACGAGCGCGTCGGCCCCCCGGTTCTTCCGTTAGCCACCTGAGACTCGGATAGCGACTACTTCGAAGGATAAACTGGTCACGATGTCCCTCGCCATCCCAGCCGAAGTGAACCCGACCCTACTCGCGTGGGCACGGGAGCAGAGCGGCTACCCAGCAGAGATCGTGGCGAAGCGTCTGGGCGTGAAGCTCGATCGGCTCGAAGCCTGGGAGCGCGGTGAGCGCAAGCCAACCGTGCGCCAGACCCAGGAGCTGGCCAAGTACTACCATCGTCCGTTCGGCGTCTTCTTCCTTCCGCAACCTCCGTCGATTCCGCCCCTGGCTGCGGAGTACCGCCGGCTGCCTGGCGTGCGTCCCGGCGTCGAATCACCCGAATTCAGGTTGGCACTCCGCGTGATGTTGCAGCGCAGAGAGCTGGCCATCCAGCTCAACGAGGAGCTTGGATTCACGATTCCGGAGTTCCGGACAACCGCCCGCCTTTCCGAAGGCCCAACAGCAGTGGGGCAGCGTCTTCGTGAAACGCTAGGCGTGGCCATCGAGCAGCAATTGGGCTGGCGGGACGAGTGGCAGGCGTGGCGCGAATGGCGTTCGGCCGTCGAACAAGCCGGCGTCATGGTCTTTCAGTTCCCCAAGGTGCCTCTCGAACAGACGCGCGGCGTCTCCGTGCTCGACTTTCCGTTGCCGGCGGTCGGTATCAACAGCAAGGAGAGTTCGCCTGGGGCACGCATCTACTCTCTCCTCCACGAGCTCGTTCACATCACCCTGGCGCTAGGCAAAGAGGAAACCGTTGCCTTGCGTGAGCCTCGGAGCGACACCCAATGGATGGAGGTCGAGCGCTTCGCCGAGGAGGCGGCCAGCGAGGCCATCATTCCGCAGAGTGCTCTGGAGCAGCAGCTCAGGGGCACAGCGGTAGGGCGTGATGGCTGGGACGTTGCGAGGGTGCGAGCGCTTGCCGCCAGGTTCCGCGTCACGCCGCTTGCGATGGCGACACGGCTGCGCAGCGCGGGAGCAATGAGCTGGGACGGCTACCGTCAGTGGCGGGCGGACTGGAACGACTACGTCTTGTCGCTCAAGCCGCGCAGGGGTGGGATCGCGTCTCCCGTTGACAAGACCCTTGGCCGAGCCGGCCGGCCGTTTGTCCAGCTCGTGCTCGAAGCACTCGACGCGAACCGGATCACTGCTGTCGATGCGAGCCGCTACCTCGATCTCAGGTTCGACCATATCGAGAAGCTGCGCGGCGAACTGACCAGCGGCGCCGCCGGCGCGTCCGTTGTGGATGGCGGCGATTGACCGGCGACCAGCCCATGTACTCGCTCGACACAAGCATGTTCATGGACTGGCAGGCGAGGTACTACCCGCTCGACGTTTTTCGATCGCTGGAAGAGAAGCTCCGACAACTCATTGACGCGGGCGAATGCGCAGCTGTGTCCCTCGTGAAAGAGGAAATCGATTCGGTCGGGACTCCAGGATTGCAGGCGTGGGCGAAGGGCGCGGCCGGTCTCTTCGTTCCGTTGACGACAGAGATTCAGCAGGCTGGCGCGGCGATCGAGGCGATGTATCCCGACCTGCTGGACGCAAAGAGCCCGTACCAGTCCGCGGACGCGTACGTGATCGCGCTCGCACAAATCCGAAACGGTGTCGTCGTGTCACAAGAGACGTCAGCAGCTGAAAAGCGCAAGCCGCCCAAGGACCACTACATTCCGGACGTGTGCCGTGAACTTGGCGTACCGTGCATCAATCTGCTCGGCCTGATGCGGCGCGAACGCTGGGAGTTGTAGTGGCCTGCAATTGCCGCCCGCGCTGTCAGGAGCGTGTCACCAGGCGGGCCACCCTCGTGGTCGAGTCCGGCACCCGCCTGTCCCGCGGAACCCGGTCCTGGCAATAGCCGCCTGTAGAATTAGCGATCAGCCGACGGCCAAACTAGCAATCAGCCGTCCACGGCGCTAACATCGGCAGCGTTGTGGCCCCAACGGATCATGCCTCATACAACAGGCCGAGGCGCAGTACGCGCCGAGTGGCCAGTCGTGGCGTAGCTTTGTCGGACGGCCACAATCGTCGCTGCCGGAGAATGGGAATCGCCTCGCGGAGACGGTCATGACGCAAGGACACGAACACGAGGCCATGGTCATGGATGTCCTGAAGCGGGCGGTGGCCGAAGCGCTCGAACGCAAGCGCAAACTCGGCCAGTACGCGGTGATCTGGCGCGAGGGCCGCGTTGTGTGTACTGGGCCCGATGCGCCCGTCGCGCCAGGTGTCCCGTCAGCCGGGAAGAAGTCGTAACCTCGTGAGGACCGTCGGCCGGCCCGCCGCCGTTCTCGGCTGAAAGGCCACGGGTGTTCGCAGTCCAGAACCGCCGCCGTCGCATAATGGTCACCAGGGTTGGCCACATGAGGATCAGCACGGTCAGGGAGTTCCGGGACAAAGCAGCGGGCCTTCTGCGCTCGAGGACACCGATCCTTGTGACCCGGCGCGGACGGCTGGCCGGAATCTTCTTTCCTCGGCCCGAAGTCACCTTTCCAATCGAACTGAAACACGAACTGTACGACATGCTCAGCAGGGACGTAGCCCGGCAGCTGAAACGACGAAAGGCCTCCGAAGACGACGTGCAGAACGACTTCGAGGCGTCGCGGAACAAGCGCCGTGCAGCTCGTCGCCGACGCTAACGTTCTCCTCTCCGCAGTCGTCGGCGGACGCGCGTCGCCAGGCGACGGGATGCCGAGTCACTCGGCGAGCTATCGGCCACCACCGAACAGCTCGCGCTCGTCGCCCCGCTCTGTCAGCGCGCGGACGATGCCCGCACTCGTCGGTTTGGGACGCCGGCGGTACTGCTCGAGCGCGCGAGCGACGTGCTGCCGGATGAATTCCGAGCGCGAAACCCCACGCTCGCGGGCAGCTCGGGAGAGCAGCCGATCGTCCGCCAGGGCGAGCGCAATCGTGATGGTCTTCTTCTTCTTGGAAAGTGCCATGGAGTGCTGTCGCGCGGTAACTGTTACCTTCTATGGTAACATCTTACATCGGTGGGCAAGTATCGGCGGGGTGGGTACGTCTTCATCACGTGGAAAGGCGATCACCCGCCGCGGCATGTGCACGTTTATCGCGACGGCAAGCTGATCGTGAAGTGGGATTTGGACAATCAGAAACCGATGAAAGGCGCGGCGACGCGGCGCATCCTGGAACTGATCAGCGAGCTGGAGGCTGAGGGGCTGCTGTGAAGATCCGCTCTGTCAGGCACAACAATCGGAAGAAGGTGTTCGAGGTCGGCACCTCGACGAAGAAGCTCGTGTTCCCGTTCTCGAAGGCGGCGCCGACACCGACGACCGAAGACCCGGTCACGGAGCTCTCCGTCGACCCGGAGGCTGGCCGGGAGGCGTTTACCTACGTGCTCCACTCCGGCCGCACCGGCACGGTGCACGTCGAGCAGGTGCTCGAGTACAACCAGGATCCAACGCTCCTCCGCGATCTCCTGTTGTACCGACTGACGCTCGAAGCACAGAAGCGAGTCGCAGAGAGCCCGCTCTCGAAGCGCGAGATCGTGCGAAGGCTCGGGACGTCTGCGGCGCAGTTGTATCGCCTTCTCGATCAGACGAACTACCGCAAGTCTGTCGATCAGGTCTTGGCCCTGCTGCAGGTGCTCAACTGCGACGTTGATCTGGTGGTTCGGACGAAGACCGCCTGACGAGATCTCAGCCGCAGACGGAATCGTGGGTCCCAGTGGTTTGAACGCAACACGCCTGAAGGCGTGCTCCTTCAACGCCCCGCGGACTGTGACGTAACTGTGACGTGACCCTGTCGATTGGGCGAGATCTATCGGGGTTTACGCTGATCGACCGACGTGACGCAATCGCGGCTAAATCGTTGGTTCTGCAACGGTAATGGAAATCTGCAGCACGCCATCGCAGACCGTCAGAGCAATTTCCAAGCGTGCACCTTAAGCCACTCGGTCATCTCTCCCTTTTAGAATGAGTCACTTGCAGCCACGCTAGTGGAGCCGGACGATTGTGAGCCATTCCAATCTACCGCGCTCACAGGGCCCTTCCAGTATAGCCGCTGGCACAGACGCGTGGAACGGTTCGAGGTCGGTTGAGCTCTGCGGCCCCGACGATTGTGACGAGCGGCCACGCGCCGATCGTCTGCAGAGATCACGTTCGGGTGTTCCGCGTTGCGCCTTCCGCGAATGCGAATCGGTGACGCTGACGGAACATCCTGTCGCTATCGACAGCCGGCATGAAAACAGAGAGTCTCGCTGAAGAATCGCAATACATGATGCTGGAAGCGATCGGCCACCGCACTCGTGTGCGTGCCCGGATACAGTTCGAAGCCGTTCGCAATTCCGTATTTGTCGAGGACGTCATGCAGCTTGCTGGCATCGGCCCGCAGGCGGTCCTTGTCTCCCACGTCGATCGAGATGCCGCGGTACTGGCGCAGACTGCCGACATATTGATCGACAAAGGCCAGCGGCGCGTTGGCCGCCCATTTGGCGAGGACGTCGGTCTGCACTGCACCATTTTTCGTCGAGAGGTCGAAGTAGAATGGCGGATTCTTCGGGTTGGGTGACCATGCCGATGCCGTCGCAAGCTGAACGCGCAGGAAGAAAGGCAGCCTCGCCGAGTCGTCTGGGGTTCTCACGGCCTCGAGGGCTTTCTCATTCTCGGGGTTTGCGGGTCCGGCTGCGCGCGGTGACAAACAGCACGGGCTCATGATGTAGAGGCTGCCGAACACGTCGGGATGCTTCATGCCGATGCGCGTCGCACCGTATCCTCCCATCGAGTGGCCGACCAAGCCACGGCTCAGTCGATGGGGAATCGTCCGGTAACGTGCGTCGACGTACGGCACGACATCGCGCGCAATGAACTGTTCAAAGTCCCCCGTGGTGATCGAGCTCGAATACATCGAGCCGTTGTGCACGGTCTTCGAATCGGGCAGCACGACAATCATTTCTCTCGCGCCCTGCGCGAACGCCCCCTCGATGGTTTGCGGCACATGGATCTCGTGCGTCCACTCTTCCGCCCCGATGGAATAGCCGTGCAACGCATACACGACGGGATACCGTCGGCGCTGGTCCTTCCCGTAACTGGGCGGCAGGAAGACGATTGTCTCGCGCTCGACAGCGTTTCCCTCGAGATTGCCTTCCAGTGACGCGCCGTGAATCTTGACGTGTTCCACGGTCACTGTCTTCGCGCCCTCAACGACTCGCGGGACGTCGGTCTTCACCTGTGCCAACATCACCCTGCCGCCGGCAAATGCCAGCGCAGCGAGAACCGCCAGACCGCCACGCGTGAGCGTCCTCATTGCTTCCCCTTCCGAGTCCCTGGAACCGGTTCTGGAACAGGTTCCCCTTGCGCGCCGACCCGGTTTCATGGTACTCGATTATCGATTCTTCTTGTCAGGCCAGAAGCCAACTGCGCCTCGAACGCGCGAGCGTCTGTTGGGAGGTAGTGATGGTGCTAACTTACTTTGCGCCCTTGCGTCTCGCTGCTGTGGTTCCCGTGCTCGTGACGTTGCTGTCGCCCCTTGCCGCCTCCGCCCAGGTTGCCACCGGGAGCATCGTCGGAGCCGTCACCGATTCGAGCGGTCAGGTCGTGCCCGGGGCTCAGGTCACGATTCGACACGTCAACCGGAACACCGCGACGACCCTCGTGACGGACCAGAACGGGGCCTACGCCGCGCTGTTCCTCGTGCCTGGCGAATATGAAGTGCAGGTCGAGCTGGAGGGCTTCAGGTCCTGGGTGCGCAGCGGCCTGGTCCTGCAGGTGAGCGATCGGCTGCGGATCGACGCGACGCTCGAGATCGGCGCGCTCGAGGAGACCACGACGGTCCTGGCCGGTGCGCCAGTCGTCCGGACCGACACGTCCGAAGTCGGCACGGTCATCGAGGAAAAGGCCGTCAAGGAGCTGCCGCTGAACGGCCGTAACTTCGCGACGCTCGTCTACCTGGTGCCGGCCATCACGCCGGGGCAGGCCAACGAGAACCTGTCGGGTGCGAGCACGTTCAACCCGCGCGGGGCGTCGAACTTCAACGCGCTCGGCCACCAGGCCAACTCGAACGGCTGGCTCGTCGACGGCATCGATAACAACGAGTTCACCTTCAACACGGTCATCGTCGCCCCGTCCGTCGAACAGGTCCGTGAGTTCAAGGTGCTCACGGGCGTCTTCTCCGCGGAGTTCGGCCGCGGCGCGGGCGTCGTGTCCGTGTCCACCAAGTCGGGCGCCAATCAGCTCCAGGGCACGGTGTTCGAGTACCTGCGTAATGACGCGTTCGATGCGCGCAACTTCTTCGTGCGGAAGACCGTGGCGCCCGACGGGTCCCTGATCAAGGACCCGGTCCCTCCGCTCGACCGCCACCAGTTCGGCGGAGCGCTCGGAGGGCCGCTCGTGATCCCGGGGCTATACAACGGGCGCAACCGCACGTTCTTCTTCGCGGACTATGCTGGCATCCGGGAGACGCGCGGCGTGACGACGGTCAACACGGTGCCGACCGCGGCGACGCGGCTGGGCGACTTCAGCAACTACCGCGACCGGGACGGCAACCTCATCGTGATCTACGATCCCCTGACGACACGGGTGGACGGGCAGGGACGCGTGGTGCGGGATCCGTTCCCGAACAACGTCATCCCGCCGGATCGCATCCACCCCGTCGGGCGGAACATTGCCAGCATCTATCCGACGCCGAACACCGGCTCGGGCAACTTCGACAACTTCATCTCCACGCCCAACCGCGAGATCAACGACAACGCGTTCTCCGGCCGCGTCGACCACCGGGTGACGGACAACGACTCGTTCTTCGTGCGGTTCAACTACGGCCGGTTCAGGCTGGATGCGCCCCAGGGTCAGGCGAACTGCTGTCTGCCGACCCCGCCGGATGCCGCCGCCATGTTCGACCTCGGCCCGTTCGTCGCGGGCATCCAGAACACGACGCTCACGACCCACGGCGCCGCGTTCAATTACTCGAAGGTGCTCGGTCCCACCTTCGTGAACGAGCTCCGCGTCGGCTATGCCAAGACCGAGCCGTTCACCACGCAGTCCGACTTTGGCCATCGCGCAGCCGAGTCGCTGGGCATCCGTGGGATCAACATCAGCGACATCACGTCGGGGCTGCCGAACATCGACGTGACGAACTTCACGGGCATCTCGGGCGGTCCGTCGTTCCTGCCCGTCAACCCGAAGCAGTTCCACTACCAGATCGAGGACGCGCTGGTCTGGCTCAAGGGGCGCCACCAGGTGAAGTTCGGCTATCGCATCGTCGACCGCTTTCCGTCGCCGATGATTCACGACAACACGCGTAGCCAGATCACGTTCGGCACGAGCTTTGTGAACGACCCGCTGACGAACACCGGCGGAACGGGGCTCGCGGCCGTGCTCCTGGGCAACTTCAACAACGCGTCACGCGGCTTCCTGCTCGAAGTACCCAACTTCAGGGTCATCGAGCAGGCCGCCTTCGTACAGGACGATTTCAAGGTCAACAGCCGGCTGACCGTCAACGCGGGGCTGCGGTACGAGATCTTCCGTCCGCCGACCGAGGACCAGAATCGCCTCGCGAACTTCGACTTCCAGGAGCTCCGCCTCGTGTATGCCGGCGAGGACGGCACAACCCGCAGCGCGAACAAGAAGACGCGCTACAACAATTTCGCCCCGCGCCTGGGCCTGACTTACGCCCTGACCGGTGACCTCAGGACCATCCTGCGGACCGGCTTCGGCATTACCCACTTCCCCAGCCCGTACGCCGCGGGCAACCTGAACCATCTCAACGTGCCGTTCACCATCTCGCAGAACGTCCAGCACCAGACCAACCCGCTCGACTTCAGCGAGGTGCGGACGATTGACAATCCGTTCCCTTTGATCGTTCCCATCAAGCCGCGCACAACGGAGGAGCTCCTCGCGGCCAATCCGCGTGTGATTGGCCACGGCTACGAGAACGAGACGGCGTACGCGGAGCAGTGGCATCTCGGGATCGAGCGCCACCTGTTCTCCTCGATGCTCGTGGAGCTCGAGTACGTCGGCAGCGCCGGGAAGCATCTCACGCTCTGTTACAACCCCAACGAGGTGCAGCCAGGGCCGGAGTCGCTGGAGTCCCGCCGCCTGATGCAGCAGGTCGCCGGCCTGAGCAACATGCTCCAGTGCGACCCGCGCAATCGGTCTACCTACCACGCGGGCACGGTCAAGCTCCAGCAGCGCTTCAGGAACGGCCTGCAGTTCCTGGTGAGCTACACGTATGGCAAGTCGCTCGACTACGGCGGCGCGGCGGCCAGCGGTGGTGGGGCCGTGGGCGGCGGGCAGACCGTCACCAACATGGACGCGTGGCACGGGCCGTCCGGGTACGACACGCGTCACCGCACGGTGATCAGCTATGTGTACGAGCTGCCGTTCGGTGCGGGGCGCCGCTGGCTGCAGGACGCCGGCGGCGTGCTGCAAGGCATCGCGGGCGGCTGGCAGCTCGCCGGCATCACGACAGTGACGACAGGCCGCCCGTTCACAGTGAGCCTGCAGACCGGCGTCAACAACGGTGCGCCGAGCTGGCCGGATCGCATCGGCTCCGGGAAGCTGGACGAGCCCACCGTCGACCTCTGGTTCAACCCCGCCGACTTCCAGGCGCCGCCCCCCAACACCTACGGCAACTCGGGGCGCGGCATCCTGTACGCGCCGGGGCATGTCAATTTCGACATGTCGCTGTCGAAGCGATTCAGCCTCGCCGGCCGATCGAATCTCGAGCTCCGATGGGACGCCTTCAACCTGTTCAACCATCCGGGCTTCGGCTTCCCCAACGACAACATCGGAGACCCGAACGCGGGACGAATCACGACGACGATCGTGGACAACCGAAGCATGCAGTTTGCGTTGAAGGTAAATTTCTAGCGGGCCGCGGCTTTCAGCCGCGCCCCCCGACGCTCACTTGACGCACCCAAAAACTTGACTCAAGAGTCAAGTTTCGGTACCTCAAGGGTTCTGAGAGCGGCGCGTACGTAGGAGTGGCGCCGCAGGAGGTGACGATTCATGCCGCGACTGACTCGCCGTGACCTGATGTGCAATGCGCTGTTCGCGCCGATAGGGCTGCTGGGCGTTCCCACGCTGAGTGCCGCGGTGCAGCGAGCGTCCTCGCCGTATGGACGGCCCAAACTGAAAATTACCGACGTGCGGACCGCCGAGGTGATGGGCCACGGTTACCAGCTGCACGTCCGCGTCTACACCGACCAGGGCCTGTTCGGGCACGGGGAGGGGACCGACGCCGTCCAGGGCGGCGTGCCGCTCGTCGGGATGTTCCGCCGCTTCCTCGTCGGGCAGGATCCGCTGAACGTCGACTTTCTTTTCGAGCGGATCCGTACGTCCGGCATTTTCGCTGGCGCGCAGGCGGGCCAGTACGTCGCCGCGTTGACCGCGGTCGAGACCGCCTTGTGGGATCTCGCCGGCAAGGCGCTCGAGCTGCCCGTCTATCAGCTGCTTGGCGGCAAGCAGCGCGATCGGATTCGCATCTACTGCGACTCGCAGACCAACAACCGGGACGACCCCGAGGCCGAGAAGAAGCTGCAGCAGATCAAAGACCTCGGCTTTACTGCCGTGAAGATCGACATCGACGACCGCAACGATCCGATGCGGTGGGATAGCGTCAACTGGACGGCCAGCAACGCCGAGATCGACCACATGCTCGACAAGGTCGCGTTCATGCGCGAGTCGTTCGACAAGCGCGTGGACCTTGCGGTCGACATGCACGGCCGGTACGACATGACGACCGGCAAGCGCGTCGCCAAGGAAGCCGAGCCGTTCAAGCTGCTGTTCCTCGAAGAGCCAGTGCCGGCCGAGAACGTCGACGCGATGCGCGACATCCGCGAGTCGACGTCGACACCGATCTGCTGCGGCGAGAACCTGTTCCTGCGGCATGGCTTCCGCGAGGTGCTCGAGAAGCGCGCAGCCGACATCATCATGCCCGACCTGCAGAAGTGCGGCGGGCTGCTCGAGGGACGGAAGATCGCGGACATGGCGCACACCTACTACGTGCCGTTCGCGCCGCACTGTGTGGTGTCGCCGATCGGGACGATGGCCTCGTGCCATGTCTGCGCCGCCGTGCCGAACTTCCTGGTGCTGGAGTGGCATTGGATCCCGCGGCTCGACCTGTGGCGCAACTTCGTTCAACAGGGCGAGATCATCCAGAAGGGGTTCGTGACGCTGACCGATCGGCCCGGTCTCGGCGTCGACATGAACGAGGAAGTCACCCGCAAGGCGCAGGTCCCGAAGACGCCGTGGTTCGTGGCTGCGGAGCCCGCCTCGTGAGCGGTGATGAGGCAACCATGCGCTTCGATTCTTGCCGCGTTCTAGCAGGCCGCGACCTAATGGCCGCGCCCCCCGACGCTCACTCGAGAACCCGGAAACTTGACTCGTTTGTGTCAAGTTTCGGGTTCTCAAGGGTTCTGGCACGATTGACGTGTGCCGCCGCTCTGGTGGCCCTGGCCGCGGTACATGCCTTCGCGCAGCCGGGAGTCCTCACCCGCGAGCTGCTGATCAAATACACGCCCGATTGGAAAGGCGAACGTTTTCCCGACGGCCGGCCGAAGGTTCCCGACGAGATCCTGGAGCGCATGAAATCCGTGACGCTCGAAGAGGCCTGGGCCCAGTTGCGCGCCGCCGGTTTCAACCATCAGTACGAGGACGAGTGGCTTTCGATTCATCCTGAGAACGTGCTGGTCGGCCGCGCGCTGACGGCTCAGTGGTTGCCCGGCCGTCCCGACATCCACAAGGCGATTGAGGAGCAGGGCAAGAAGGATGGACGCGTCGGAGGCCAGAATGCGTGGCCCGTCGACATGCTTCAGACAGGCGATGTCTACGTGTGCGACCACTTCGGGCTGAAGGAGGACGGGCCGTCAGTTGGCGATAACGTGGCGAACGCCATCTACGCCCGAAGCCACAACGGCATCGTCTACGATGGCGCCGTGCGCGACATCCGTGGATTGAACGAGCTGGAGAGCTTCGTGGCGTTCGTCCGCCACTACGATCCCTCTCATCACTTCAGCACGCTCTCGAGCGGTCCGCGGCTGAATTCAACCATGATCGGCATCAATGCTCCGATTCGCATCGGCAAGGCGACGGTCATGCCCGGCGATGTGGTGCTGGGCCGCGACGGCGGCGTGATGTTCATTCCCCCGCAACTCGCGGAACAGGTGGTGCAGCACTTCGAGCTGACACGCCTGCGCGATCTATTCGGTCACCAACGGCTGCGCGAGGGCAAGTACACGGCCGGTCAAATCGACGCCGCCTGGTCTGCCGCCATTGAGGAGGATTTCACTGGCTGGTTGCGCGACAACATCGACAAGCTCCCGGTGGCGAGAGAACAGGTGCAGGAGATTCTCGAGCGGCGACAGAGATAAAGATCGGCGGTGCTGGAGGGCGCGTCAAACGCGCCTGAACACCGGTCACTTGAACACCCACGCCGTGATCGCGGGCGACGGCCTCATGCAACGTCGTCTGGCCGTAGTCTGAAGCGCGGTGATGCGGTCCCGACCGGGCCAGGATCAACTTGAACCCTCGAGCTCATAGGGAAAGAGCCCCAGTAAACGCGAACGCCTACCGATTCACGGTCGAGAACGACGACGATCTGTTCGTGGGGCTGACTACGATTCGCTGAGGAAGCTCCGCAGCACTTCGAGTGTCTGCGCCTTGTTCTCACGACGGACGTTGTGCCCGGCGCCGGTGATGTGAACGATCTTCCCCTTCCGCAGGCTGGCAGCCACCTCCTCGTTCTGTTTTCTAAGATCGCCCTGCGCATCGGCTTTGAGGATCAGTGTGGGCGCCGTGATCTTCGCGAACAACTCGCTCATCGGCGGACGCGACGCCGGACTGTTCGAGACGGTGTTCGGGTGGTGACGGCGCTTGGAGGGCGCCCAGAGCTCGCATTCCGACCGGCCCCACTTCGGCGAGTTTTCCATGCAGCCTGCCACGAGCTCGGCCTCGCTCATGTTGTTGCGTGCCAGGATATTCGCGCGTCGCTCCTCCGGGCTGGCCTGCGTCTGCGCTGTCGCGGCGCCGGCCCGGCGCACGAGTCTAGGATCCTCGAGGATCACGGCGCGCGGGATGTCGGGATACTTCGCTGCGAAGTGCGCGACCGACGCGCTGCCCATCGAGTGGCCCATCAGAATCGGACGCTCCAGCCTCAGCGCCTCGATCAGCCCCGCGAGATCTTCCACCTGCACGGCCGGCGGATCCGCGGGTGTCGGGGGATCCGAGAGACCGTGACCGCGAGCGTCGAACATGATGATGTCGTACCCGTCCTGCAGTTCCTTCGCCAGGTTCGTCCAGCACAACCCATCATCCGATGATCCATGGGCCAGGACGAGCGCTGGCTTGTTCTCACCGCCGGTCCGCCAGTAGTGGCTGCGAATGCCATTGGCCATCACGTATCCGTCGGTCCAGCCGGCGGGCGGCTCCGGGCCGGCTGCGGCCGGCGCTGCACACAGCGCGAACAGGGCGAACGAGGCAATCAGCGTCCTCGGCGACATTTCGGCTCGTCCTTCCACGGGTTGACGGTTCGACACGCGTTTCATCGGTCTAGCCGGCCCGAACTATAGCATATGGGCCGTCTTCTGCAGATCGTGACCTGGCTCGTGCACGACGCAGGCTGGCATCTGAAGGATGGCGGCATCGTACGCCTATGATCACAAGCTCTTCTGATTAGCCTGACCTGGCGGAAACTCGCCCTCGAGCAACGTCTCATGACCAACGAGAACCTCCGGAAGACCATGGCGGATTATCACAGCCTCATCGACCATGGTCGGAGGGAGATCTACCGAATTGAGAACTGACGTCTTCAGCCCGACGGCGGTGGGTCCCAAGCGCCCGGGCACGAAGGTCAGAACGCGAAGCGCACGGCGAGCTGAATCACTCGCGGGTCGTAGGCGTCGCTGATCACGCCGAAGCTCGACCCACCCCAGGTGCCGTTCGGGTTCTGATAGTTCGTCGCATTGAACAGATTGAAGGCTTCGACACGCACATCTGCGTGCCGGTCGCCCAGCGCGAAGCGCTTCACGAGGCTGAGGTCCACCGTGAAGAACCCGGGACCCCACGCCGAGTTGCGGGATGCGTCTCCCGGCGTGTTGATCGGCTGGAGCGCGTAGGCCGTCGGGTCGAGAAACGCGAAGCGGTCGGCGTGCGCGTCCGACGTTCGGTTGGGGTCCCCCAGGAGATTCGGCCTGAGCGAGCCGCCATTGCGGCTGAGGAAGCTGTAGCTCTCGCCCGTGTTCGGGTCGACGCCGTTACCGGCGAGCGATACGTTCACCGGCAGCCCCGATCGCGCGGTCCAGATCGTCGACAGTTGCCAGCCACCGACGAGGGCATCGACCAGCGGGTTCATGTCACCGCCAATCGCGCGCCCGCGACCGATCGGGAGTTGCCAGACTTCGGAGAGTGTGAAGCGGTGGCGCGGGATCTGGCCGTTCGGGCCCCGTTCCCCGCGCAGCGCCTGTTCCACGTTCGAGAGGTCCGGGTTGACGCGAGCCTGCACGCCGTTGGCGCCAGCGCCCCAGGCCCCCACCTCGTCTTCCGCCCGGCCGTAGCTGTACGACGCGAGCGCGTACAGGCCGCCTGACAAACGCTTCTCGAGCTTGGCCTGGAGCCCGTGGTAGCTCGACTGGCCGCGCGTGATCGCGTTCTCAATCTGTTGCCAGCCCGGGTACGGCCGATTGGCCGCCACCGCTCCGTCCTGTCCAAACTCCACAGAGTTGACCGGGACCATCGTGAGCAGGTTGCGTCCGGCGTTGCCGACGTAGGCGAGCTCGAACGTGGTCGCCCACCCGAGCAGAACCTCGCTCGCCACGTTCCACTGGTAGACCCTGGCCGCCTGCTGGTCACGCTCGCGCGCCTTCACCGAGACGGTGGACGGATCGTAGTCGGCGAGCAGATCCGACGGGAAGGGATCGGAGACACCGATTGGCGACGAGGTGCCGGCGCCCACGAGCGACGCCTGGACGAGGGCAGGCGGGTTCAAGGCAATGATCCCTTCGCTGCCCCGCATGTCCTCCATCGAGTAGAACACGCCGAAGCCACCGCGCACGGCGAGTCGATCGGGCACCGCCTGCCAGGCAACGCCGAGACGCGGCCCGAAGTTGTTCCGATCGGAGTCCATCAAGTACTTGTCGCCGCCACTCGGCAGCACGAGCTCGCCGGTGGCAAAGTCGAAGTTCACGTTGGTGTTCTCGCCCGCGCCGTAGTAGGGCGTCGTGTACTCGTAGCGGAGACCGACGTTCAGCGTCAGGTCCGGCCGGAGCTTCCAGTCATCTTGGATGAAGCCGGCATAGGACTGCTGGGCCCAGTCGATGATGGGCAGCGTGGTCGCGCTCAACGTACGCGGCAGGCCGAGCAGCAGGTCGGCGATGCTCTCACCCGATACCTCGCCCGTGAAGGTGTACGCCGGTGTTCGTCGCACGATGTCCACCAGCTCGTTGTCCTTGAGGCGCACCTCGACCCCGGCGCGGATCGCGTGCGTGCCGACAGCCATGGTCAACGTGTCGAGAAACTGCCAGTGGTGCGGGTTCTGATACTGCGGCCGGAAGTTCCGCGTTCCCAGGCCGTTGTAGTTGCTGGGCGAGATGAGTGGCAAGCCGCCGGTCGTGCTCATGAAGTCCGGCAGGCCGACGAACCCGAACTCGCTGGCGGTCTGTGCGGTGGCAGTAGCATGCGCGAACCGAGAATGCGTGCGGTTGTAGCCCACACGCGCCTCGTTGACCATGTTCGTTCCGATGGTCCGCGACCAGCTCACGCCCACGCTCTGATTGCGATTGTACTGCTCACCCTGGTTGCCGACGCCGTCGCCCAGCCCCTCGAAGATGGCGTCGCGATAGATGTCCTGCTGCAGGAAGCTGTACCGCGCCATCACGCGGTCGGACGTCCCGAGGGCGTAATCGGTGCGCAGGTCGAACTTGTGAGTCCTCTCCTGACCGGGACGCTGTACACCGTAGTTCTCGATCACCCGGCCGCCGGCCGCCGGGGACCCTGGCAGGGTCGGCGTTGGATAGAGCTCCATCAGCGCTGCACCGAGCGGGTCCCATCGGTCTCGTGGGATGGTGTTGTTCGGAAACGGCGTGCCCGTGAGCGGATCGATCACGCTCGTCGCGAACTGCCCGTTGCGCTGCGCGTCAGTGGGCACGTTCGTCAGGAACGTGTTCGAGAAGTTGCGTCGGAAGCCTTCGTAGGAGGTGAAGTAGAAGGCGCGGTTCTGGAGGATCGGCCCACCCAACGTTCCGCCGAACTGATTCCAGTCCAGGTCCTCCTTCTCGGCGTCGATCAGGTTGGCACGCCACGACGTCGCCGCCAGCGCCTTGTCACGATTGTAGTAGAACGCCGTCCCACCCGTGGTGTTGGTGCCCGACTTGAGCGACACGTTCACGACCGCGCCGGCCGAGCGGCCGAACTCGGCCGAGAAGCTGTTGGTCTGCACCTTGAACTCGCCGATGGCGTCAGGTGAGGGCTGCACGACCTGTGCCGAGAGCGACTGCGCGTTCTGCGTGCCCTGGTTGTTGTCGAAGCCGTCGAGCATGAAGTTGTTCTGCGTGTGGTAGTTGCCATTCGACACGAACCAGCCGGGGCCGCGCGTCTCGACGGTCATCGTGCTCGCGGCCGTGCCTGGTACGAGGAGCGCCAGCTCCGTGTATCGCCGGCCCGCGAGCGGCAGCTCCACGGCGACATCGCCCTGGATGACCTGTCCGAGGGAGCCCTCTTCGGATTGCACCGGCGCCCGTGGCGCGGTGACCTCGACTGTCTCGACGAGCTGGGAGACCTCCAACGAGACGCGCACGAGGCGACTCTGCTGAACGCCGATGGTCACCTCCCGCGTCAGCACGGTCTGGAAGCCCGATAGCGCGACTTCAATCACATACGTGCCACGGGGGATCGGTGAGACGCTGGCGTAGCCATCGGCGTTGGTCACCCGCGTATCGCTCACATTCGTCGCACTGTTGGTCACCGTGACATCCGCACCTGGAAGCACGGAAGCGGTGTTGTCGACGACGAGCACGCGCAAGCCGCCGGCATCCGACTGTGCGAGCGCGGCCGTGGCCGCTCCGAGGAGCAGGCCGACGGCGAGCAGCCACTGTCTCCAGATTGTCGAGGTCATCTCCGGACTCCTTCCTGGACCACACACGCGCGTCCGGTTATTCGCGATCCTGTTCCAGTCGAGCGATGGTCACCAGACCGATGAGCTAGACATATTATGCGCGCACCTCGTGACACCGGGGTGACGAAAGCGGTTCCCTTGCGGATCCTGTGGGGGATTCAGCTTGGCGAGACGCCTGGAGTCCTTGCAAGGGGGAATCGTGGCACGATCGCGACCGCCGATGAGACTATAGAAGGATGTCGCAGGGAGCCGCAATCACCTCCTCGATGGCGCCGATGACGGGACAGGCGTATAGAGCTGCCCGGTTCGTCTCGCCTGCCGTGCACGCGTACTTCGCTCGCCATCACGCGGAGGCGCGCAGCCGCGGCGAGATGCCTGCCGCCTCTCTTCCGGACGTTGCGACGATCGAAGACATGATCGATGCGGCGTTCTGGGCGAGCCTGCGACGGGAAGAAGGGTACCTCCCGCGGATCTCGCTTGCCTTCCTCGCTCCAGAGGTTGCCGCGTACCCGCTGAGGTTCGAGCGGCCGCTGCTCCTTCGTCCGGAGGCGCTGACCCGCGTCGCACCTGCTGTGGAGCGCGCGGGCATTCATCTGGGCGTATGGCCAGGTCAGCACGGCTTGTGCGTCTGGGGCACGACCCACACCGTGCCCGCGTGGTCGGTCGTGCTCGAGGTCGCCGCGCCAGGCTTGCTCGTCCTCAAACATCACCGCGGCGATGAATCAGGCAAGTTCGTCAACGTCGCGGTGCTCGAAGGGGACCAGGTGAAGGTGGTGGACGAGCACGGCTGGAAGCTGCCGGACTGTCCGCCGCTCGTGATGAGCATGCTCGGCCTGTGCTCGGCAGCAGCCTGGAACGACTCGTCCAATCTATTGGTGCCGCTCGCCGTCTCGATGCGCGCACACGGACGGGGAGGATCCCTGCTCGTCGTGCCGGCGGGCACCGACACCTGGCGAGAGTCAATCGTCCGCCCGATTCCGTACGCCGTGTCGCCTCCCTTCTCCGAGCTGGCGTTCCTGAATCGTGCCGCTCCTGATGAGACGCGCAGCCAGCCGTGGCAGGAGGCACTCGATCGCGCCGTAGCCGCGGTTGCGGGCTTGACCGCAGTCGACGGCGCCACGCTGCTCACCTCGGAGTACGACTTGCTTGCGTTTGGTGTGAAGATTACACGCCGCAAAGACCGGGCGCAGGTCGCTGAGGTGATGGTGACGGAACCGATTCAAGGCGCGGCGGCGGCGGTGGTCGGTCCGGAGCAGCTCGGCGGAACGCGACATCTCGCCGCGGCGCAGTTCGTCCACGATCAGCGAGACAGCATCGCGCTCGTGGCTTCACAGGACGGCCGATTCACGATCTTTGCTTGGTCCTCAGCCGCGTCGACCGTTCACGCGCACCGCATCGAAATGCTCTTGCTCTGAGACGTGCTCTGAGACGTGCTCTGAGACGTGCTCTGAGACGCGCCTCTGAGACGAGCACAGAGGCTGAGCACGACGTCGAATCCTGCCCTTGCGCGCACATGCCGGTCACGTTAGACTCGCTGATCTGGGTCATTCGACATGGCCCGCTCAATGGCCGGTCGCACCGCGGCCCGGGGCCTGTGCAACGCCAGCCTCCGAACCGCGTCAGGACCGGAAGGTAGCAGCGCTAAGGAGTGTCTGCCGTGTGCCGCAGATCCTCCGGGTCGCGGTGGGACCGGCCAGGGAAGGTTTGAGGTTCGAGGTCCGAGGTTCAAGGTTGGAGGTGGGGGCAGGACGGGGCGTTCGGGGTTTACGATTCGAGGTGGTGGCAGGTGAGGCCCGAAGGTTGAAGGCTGAAGTTTGAGGTTCGACATGGTAGCGGGCGCAACTCCAGTCGTCTCCCGAGCCATCCCGCGCGAACCCAGCACCGAGTTCAACCTCGAACCTCGATCCTTCTACCCGACACGTTCGACGAAGCCACCAAACCTGCGCCCGGCCACCACCTCGGACCTCGAACCTCTAACCTCGAACCTTTGACCTCAGACCTTGACCTACCAAGTTCTCGCTCGCAAGTGGCGCCCGAAGCGATTCGACGATGTGGTCGGCCAGCAAGGCGTGACCGAGACGCTGCGCAACGCCATCACCAGCCGTCGCATCGCGCAGGCGTTCATCTTTGCCGGCTCTCGCGGCATTGGAAAGACGACGACCGCTCGCATCCTGGCGCGCGCGCTCAACTGCGAGCAGGGGCCCGTGCCGGAGCCGTGCGGCGTCTGCTCCGCTTGCGTCGAGATTGCAGAAGGGCGGGACCTCGACGTCCTCGAGATCGACGCGGCCACTCACACACAGGTCGACAAGGTCCGTGAGATCATCATCGAAGGCCTCGGTATCACCCCTGTCCGCGACCGCTACAAGATCTTCATCATCGACGAGGTCCACCAGCTCTCCAACGCGTCGTTCAACGCGCTGCTGAAGTCGATCGAAGAGCCTCCGCCGCACGTCGTCTTCATGATGGCGACGACGGAGCTTCACAAGATTCCGGAGACGATTCGATCACGGGCGCAGGAGTTCGAGCTCAGAACCGTTGGCACGCGCGCCATCGCGCAGCACCTGAGCAAGATTGCCGACGCGGAAGGTGTCGAGGTAGACGAGGCGGCGTTGATGCTGCTGGCGCGGTTTGCCGAAGGCAGCGTGCGCGACGCTCTGAGCGCGTTCGATCAGGTCATTGCGTTTGCTGGAGCACGCGTCACGGCAGAGCAGGTGGCGACCGTCCTTGGGTTGATTGGACGCGACGTCCTGTTCGAGATCGTCGAGACGGTGGTCGACGAGCGCGCCGCTGATGTGTTCGAGCTCGTCGGGAGGATCGTGGAAGTGGGGCAGGATCTCCGCCTCGCCTGCAAAGAGCTCATTGGTCTGGTCCGCGATCTGATGGTCGTGCAGATCGATCAGTCACGCCTCGAGGATGCGGAGCTGGCAGGGGACGCGGATCGGCTCCAGGCGCTTGCTGCTCGCTGTTCCCGCGAAGATCTCCTGCGCGCCTTCGACGTCCTGGTGCAGGCGGAGAACGAGATCCGGTACGCATCGCAGCCGCGTTATCACCTCGAGATGGCGTTGCTCCGATGGATGCATCTGCGCAAGCTCGTTCCGCTGACAGATCTCCTCCAGTCGCTCGGAGGTGGTGGCGCGCTACCACGCCCCGGAGCCGGAGGCGTGAGCCGCGCGCCCGCGCCACGCGCCCCGCGTCCTTCGAACCTGCTGGCGCCAGCGAAGCCGGCGCTGCATGAGGGGCGAGCGGCGACCGCAGGTCTCGGCGAGGCCAACGTCGAACCTCGTCCCTCGCCCCTCGAACCTCGCCGCGCGAACCTCGAAACGGCCGAGCGACTGAGCGCGTTCACAGAAGCCGTGCGTCAGCAGAACCGCATCCTGCACGGCACGATCGTGCTGCCCGCGCAGGGCATCGAGGTGTCGGGCGACGTGATTACGTTCAGCTACGCGCCGTCGAATCGCATACAGTTGGAGCGATGCCGCGCCGAGCGCCAGCGATTGGAGCAGATTGCCACTGGCGAGTTCGGTCGCCCCATGACGGTCAAGGCGGTGCCTGGCGAGGAAGCCGCCCAGGAGCCGATCGGAGAACGGGCATCCGAGCAAGCGCGCTTGCGCGAAGCCGTGATGAGTGAGCCGGCCGTGAAGACGCTCTTGGATATCTTCCCAGCCGAGATCAACGATGTCGAAGAGATCAAGTAGGCTCGTCCGCGGTCGGGTCGGGCGAGGTTGACGGAGGCCGGATTCGTGGGAGACGTGCTGAAGGAAGGCTGATGGACCTGCAACAGATGATGAAACAGGCGCAGCAGATGCAAGAGCGCCTGCAACGCGAGCTGGGGGATCTCCGCCTCGAGGCGTCCGCGGGCGGCGGTATGGTCAATGTCACGGTCAACGGGCACAAGCAGCTCCTCGAGATCAAGATCGACCCCGAGGTCGCCTCGCAAGGCGATCTCGAGATGCTGCAGGATCTCATCGTGGCCGCGATGGCAGATGCGCACCGCAAGGTCGACGAGGCCGTTGCGCAAAAGATGGGTGGCTTGATGGGCGGTCTCGGCGGACTCAAGCTGCCCGGTATGTGAGCCCGTGTCCTACCCGGTACCGCTGAACGACCTCATCGAGCTGCTTCGTCGCTTGCCGGGCATCGGCCAGAAGAGCGCGCAGCGCATCGCGTTTCATCTGCTCAAGACCAGCGACGCGGATGTCGCCCGTCTTGCGCAGTCGCTCCGTGACGTCAAGACCCGTGTGCGGCACTGCTCGACCTGCGGCAACATCACCGAGCAGGATCCCTGCGTCTTTTGCACAAGCCCCACTCGTAACCGACGTCAGATTTGCGTGGTCGAGGAGCCGGTGAACGTCGTGGCGGTCGAGAAGACGCGCGAGTTCAAGGGCGTCTACCACGTGTTGATGGGCGTGCTCTCTCCGCTCCAAGGCGTCGGCCCCGATGATTTGAAGATCAAGGGACTGCTCGCGCGGGTCCAAGACGGGGCAGTCGATGAGGTGATCCTCGCCACCAGCCCGAATGTAGAAGGCGAGGCGACCGCCATTTATCTCGCGCGCCTGCTGAAGCCGCTCGGCGTGCACGTGACGCGCATCGCCATGGGCGTGCCCGTCGGCAGCGACCTCGAGTACGCCGATGAAGTCACCATGCACAAGGCGATCGAAGGCCGCCGCGAGATTTAGGTAGGGCCGCCTCGCCGAGTCGGCGAACGCCCCCGACCATCTGAAACACCCGCCCTATCTTTCGTGCTTCACCCGGCAGAGGACCATCGTCCAGGGGAGCGGCGTGCGCACCGCGACGACGTCGAAGTGCGAGCGAAGGAGCTCCAGAAACGCCTGCTGGCTCCAGTGATTCACATGGCCTGGTGTATTGCCGAGTGAGCCCAGATACTTACCACGGCAGACGTTGAGCACACGCCACAGCGGCTCGCGCGGGACACTCGCGAGCAAGAAAGGATTGGCCAGCGTCGCCAGGCGCTGTACCGCTTGGCGGGGATCGTCCACGTGCTCCAGCACCTCGCAGCACACCACCAGCTCCTCGGTGTGCTCCGGTCCAAGCGATAGCACATCGGCGCTCCAGACGTCGATCTTCAGCCCCGCCTCTTCGATCCGTTGGCGCGCGATCGGGAGAACCTCGTCTGCGATGTCGCAGCCGCGCACCTGCAGCCCGCGGCTGGCGAGCCGGATGCAGAGCTCCGCTTCGCCGCATCCCACCTCGATCGCCGATTTCGCGCCGCTGAGGCCGACGAGATCGTCGAACGCCCCGAGGAACCCGTTCATCAGAAATCGCGCGACCGGGTTTCTCGTGTGGTACTTGTCGTAGTAGTTTCCCGCTGGTTGGTTGGCTCGCTCCATGATGTGTGACGCTGCGGTGCGGCGCTCTGCGCGCGTGGCTGCCACTGCTCGCTCAGGTGCTGAATACGCCAGTCGACGGTCTCTAGGAGCTTGCGGTTGACGGCAACCAGGTCGGCCACAAAGCCGATGACCAGGGCGATGAAGCTCAATGTCATGCAGGCTGCCGCGAGAATCACTGACTGCACGTGGCCCTGACCCTGTCCGATGGTCCAGAAATAGAGGAAGCGGCCCCCGGAGATGAGGCCGACCGTGCCGAAGAGCAGCGCGATGCTCCAGAAGAAGAACAGCGGCCGGTAGGTGGCGAAGATTCGGACTATGGTGACGACCGACTTCAGCACATAGCTGGGGATGCTGCGCACGAGGCGCGACGGTCGCATGGGCGCATTCGTCCGCACGGGCACGGAGACCACGCGCATGTTGCTGTGCCCCGCTTGGATGATCGTCTCGAGCGTGTACGTGTAGCGGCTGAAGACCTTCAACCGCATGGCCGCCTCCCGGCTGAGCGCGCGAAAGCCGCTCGGGGCATCTTCGACCGACGTGCGGCTGATCACGCGAACCACCCAGCTCCCGAGCCGTTGCAGCGCTTTCTTCACGACCGAGAAGTCGGCGGTCGCCGCAATCGGCCGGGCGCCGATGACCATGTCGGCGCGACCTTGGAGGATCGGCTCGACGAGATCCGCGATGTCAGCGGCACAATACTGATTATCCGCATCCGTGTTGACGATCACATCGGCGCCGCGCTCGATTGCCGCCGTCAAACCGGTCATGAATGCAGCCGCTAGTCCACGATTGCCGGAGTGCGTGATGACGTGATGCACGCCGAGCCGTCTGGCGGCCTCCGCCGTATCATCGGTCGAGCCATCGTCGACAACCAGATACTCGACTTCGTCACACCCTGGCACTTCGCGCGGCAACGCAGAGACGGACACCGGAAGCGCGGCGGCCTCGTTGTAGCAGGGAATTTGAATGATGACTTTCACGATTCTCAGAGGCGGGGCCCTGCGAGCTGCTCCACCGCGTCACACCTCAGCGGCTGGTTGTCTCGAGCACGCACAGTTGATTGGCACCGAACAGGAACCGCTGATAGCGCGTGAGCTGGAACCCGGCGCGGTCTGCCAATGTCCGAAGCGCTTGCTGATCGAGGAGCGTCTGATGTTCGTCGGCCGCCTCACGACTGAAGAGTCCCACTCGCGCGCCCGCTTCGTGCGCCCATTGAAGGGCGGGATCGGGCGTTGTCAGCACCAGTCGGCCGCGGGGCGTGAGCCGCCGACGCATCTTCTCCAGCCAAGCGAGCGGATCGGCGAGATGCTCGATGACCGCTAGTGCAGCGACGATATCGAACTCGTCAGTCGACGAGGCCTCGAACTCGTCCAGTGTGAGGAACCGGTGCGCAGGGAAGTGCGCCTGAGCTTGCGCCAGCGCCGCCTGATCCGTATCGACGCCGAGGTATCGCGCGGGCTCGACAAATCGCGCCAGCGCTCCGGCGGAGCAGCCGAAATCCAGGAGTCGTCCTCGACCCAGATGCGACCTGGCAGCGGCCAGGCGCCGGTTCTGAAGCAGCGGCGAAAGAACGCCCGTTAACTGGCCGGCCATTCCAGCCGAATTATGTCACACCGCGCGCACGCCGCCCGGCAGACCAGTTGACCTCGAGCCTCGAAGCTCCTACCTCGAACCTCCGACCTCGAACCTCCGACCTGCGACCGGCGCCAGGCCGCGGCGTGCGAGGAACGCCACACCCACGGCCATCCAGACGAGCATCCTCGCCTTTCGAACGATCGCCAGCGTCACACCGGTGGCGTTCGTCAAGCCGAGCACTTCGGCGAGGAGACCGGTGCCTGCTTCATCCACGCCGAGGCGGAGTGGAACGAACTTGAAGACCACGTTGATCAAGCGGTTGACCGACTCGAGCAGAAACGCGGTGAGCAATGACGGCTGCGCCAATACTGTCGTTGCATCGCCCGCCGGTCCGGTCGTGACCTCGACGCGAGTGCCGGACGCCGACATCAACAGTTGCAGCGTGAGCCAGACTTCCGCGACGCCGGCCGCATGATAGGCGCTTTGCAGCAGGAGAACGGGAAGGGTCCGGCTCGGGTGGTTGCGATTGAAGCCGTAGATATGCGCCTCGACGGCAAGCAGCTTGTCGAGCCGCTGGCGAAGCGGAGCGGGGCATAGGTTACGCCGCTCCAGCCACGCGACTGTCCGGCTGATCAGGCGTACATCGCCGCCGATCATCGTCAGCGTCACGAGCATGAACGCCACCATCGCACCGAGTGCGGCGAGGCTTAGCGCACGCAAGGACGCCGGCACCTCCACGCTGAACAGCAGCGCCACACAGCCGCCGACGATGACGACGGCGACGCTCCAGGTGTAGAACAGATTCTCGACGGCGAGTCCGGCGAGGGCGGTCATCAGCGACACGCGATGACGCACGAACGCCGCCTTGGTGGGCTCGCTGACAATCAGGCCGAGCGGTGTCAAGTTGCCGAGGGCATCGCCGCTGACCACGGCGGGGAACGTATCGCGTACGCGGAGCGCGTGGGGCTCTTCCGAGCACAGCGACCATGCGCGGGCGCGGGCGAGATACCGAAAGCCGGAGAGCAGGAGGATGGCGAGGAACCAGCCGCCGACGCGTCCAATGCCATCGATGATCGTGGCAAGGCCTGTTTGGTGGACCGTATAGACGAAGAGCGCCAATCCGAAGACAGCCGCGGCGACGCCACCCACAGTCAGTCGAGCACGATGGGGCGTTTCTTCCGCACCCATGAAGCGCCCAGTATATCGGGTTGCGTGCAATCGGCACGCTGTGAGCCATCAGCCGGACGTGCGGCGGCGACCCGATTGCCTGTTCCCGCCGCCTGGTTCCTGTGTCCTGTTTCCCATTCGAAGGGTGATTCCTGATTCCCGATTCCCTGACCCTTCTATAATGCGGGGCGATGCTGCCAGTGTCTTTTCAAGCGGGGGCGGTGCTGTTCGTGCTCGGCGGGCTGCTCACGTGCTTTGCGGGCCACCGGATCTTTCGCTTCGTGCTGGCGATGGGCGGGTTCATCCTGGGCGCGCTGCTCACCAGTATGGTCCTCGCCCCCACGGCCACCGGAGGCAAGGAGTTGCTGGTGTTGGTCGCGGGCGGCCTGGCGGGCGCTGTTTTGCTGGTGCTTGCCGAGTTTGTGGGCGTCGCGCTGATTGGCGCGGCGGGTGCGGCCATCATCGTTCATTTCGGGGCCGCCAACCTTGGCCACGAACCAGGGGCGCTACTCGTGCTGGGTTGCACGGTCGCCGGCGCGCTCGTCGCGCTTGCGCTCCAGCCATACGTCATCGTGCTCTGCACGGCGTTCGGCGGCGCGTGGCTCATCGTCACCGGCGGCTTGGGGCTCTGGCGCCAGCCGGCTGTCGCAGGTGTGGTGGATCGGGCGCTCGGACTCTTGACCTATCCGCTCCGTTCGGCGGGAGAACACCAGTGGGTGGTTCTCGTCTGGTTCCTCGTTGGCGTGCTCGGCACGTTCTTTCAGCTGCGTCTATCGGGTCGAGTGATGAGCGCTCGCAGGGCTGGTTGAGGCCATCGCGTCAGACGGTGGGCGATGGGAGGGCCGCCTCGCCGAGGCGGCCGCTCACGCGTTCGCCGCACGCGTTGGTCCGACGGGACGCATGCGAAGATGCCTGGCGTCCTCATGTGACATTGACCCGCTGGGCTGCGCTTCGCTAGAATGAATGGTCTTGTCTGGCGTTCAACGCGCCGCGGATCCTGCCGATGTTCCTCAGTAGCTCAATGGTAGAGCATCCGGCTGTTAACCGGAGGGTTGCTGGTTCGAGTCCAGCCTGAGGAGCCAATATTTTCAACAACTTAGCGAGATTCGCTCCGATCGGGGTTGTGAACAATTCTGTTCGGTGAATCCGTCTTTCCTCTGGATTCGCAGAGCGAGACTCACAAAACATTGAGCAATTTCGCGGATCCCCAAGCGATCCATCAGATGAGCATCCGGTCAGAAACCGGAGTGTACTTTCCGGAAGTGCCGCCCGGACGCTCGCTGGACTGGAACCAGGTTAAACCTCGTGACGGGTCGGACCCTGCGCGCTGATCCCGGAGTCGAGCGTCACGCTCGTACTCGCGCCGTTCATCGCCGACGCATTATGGAAACTCGACAATCAAACAAGTAGCCGAGTTCTCTTCACGGACATTCTGGACTTCTGCGCGCGGGTTCTCGCCATTCAATTCGGCAAGGCACGATCGATAGACGAACGGTGATCGGATTTTGGAGACGGTCCTGGGCCTCTCCTCATGGGACGCGCGCGGTCGGGTTCTCTGGGCGATCGCCTCGAGGCGCACGAGTTCGCGATCGCAACGGCGGTCAGCCGCCGGGGTCATGCGGCCGCGTTGAGTGACGGGCAGGTCTCGCAGGACGCCGATCGGTTGGCCTCCACGCGTGCTCGGCGCGCGGCGGCCGCGCGTGACATCAGGTCCGCCGGCACCGCGTCCCCGGTGCCGAAGTACATCTCGTCGGGCGTCTGTCCTCGGAACGCCGAATGTGGAAGCACGTGGTTGTGTTCGTGGACGTAGAACGCGCCACCAGCCGGCGGATGGTCGCGACGCTATCGAGCGGGTGGAGGAAGAGCCACTGATGTTTCAGGGAACGCCACCAGGCTTCGATCATCGAGTTCGAGAACGTCAGCTCCGTGAAGGCCAGCAGACGGCGTAGGACGCCCGTGGCGATCAATGCGTCGACCTGGGCGTCGACGTTCTCCACGCCCGCGTCCGCCAACACGACTGGGGCACTCGCTGAACGGGTCGCGCCCCGACTGGCCTCGAGCAGCACGGCCACGCTGTTAACTGGTGCGAACGTGTCGGCCACGCGCCACGCCAGAATCCGTCGAGAGACGTTGTCGATGACGGCGTGCAGATAGACTCGTGTCCCGTCGAGGAAGCGGATGACGGTGGTGCCGATGTGCCACATCTCGTCAGCTCCCGTCGTGCGCAGCCCCAGCTTCGGCTTCGCCGGATGCACGCGGAGCCGGGGGCGTCTCCAGCCGTACTGCCCTACGAGGCGGTACCAGGTCGACGGCGACGCCGACACGGTGCCGAGCCGGTGCGCGAGGACGGCGAGGGTGCCGGTCGGGACGTGACGGTACCCGGGCGAGGTGACCATGTTCCCGATTGCCTGGACCTCGGAGGGCGTGAGTCGATAGGGTGACGTGCGAGGACAAGACCACTGATCGTCGAGCGCGCACGCGGTCTGCCGTCGGCGCCAGGCGTGAAACCGACTCGGCGACATACGCAGGAACCGGAGGACCGCTCGCAACGGGATACACTCGCGCGCCCGATCCACTGCGCGCAGGATCTGCAGCTTGGCGTGTCCGTCCGGTAGACGCTCTCGTGACAGGGTGAACCCGGAGGTGTGTAACAAGGCCAGCGCCAACCGGAGCAGCGCCGCGAGCTTCTCGACACGTCGCTGCAGCTTCAGGACCTCCTGCCGGACTTCCGGCTCCGTCAGGTCGGCCACCTCCAGACTGACCACGACCGTCGGCGTCGCGCCGAGCCACCCACGCGCCGTCGAGCGCGGGACGCCGAGATCCGTGGCGATGGTCAGGTCCCGGTGCGTTGGACGAGACCCCGGAGCCGATGGTCATAGTGTTGCTGCGTGCGGGAGGTGGTCGCCATGCGGATGATCATCGGCCGTTCGCTCACGCCGCTCAACTCCTCAAGGACGATGCGGGGCGTCCGTCGGCGTGATGACAACTCGCGCGAGACAGTGCAAAATGTCCGTGGGGACAGCTCCGATAAACGCCGTAGCGTAGTGCGATGTCGCTGTCCCGCCGCCATCAGCACCTCTGCGGCTTATCAGTAGCTGCTGGGCAACTACACGGAACCACACGAACCCCGGCGATGCCGCATTGGCGCCCTCCGGCTTCGACCTCCACCGGGTCTTTCGCGCTGGCGCCGCTTCGCGGGCGGAAGGTCAAGCAATCCCGCGGAGGACCTGACGCGAGAGGACTTGCCAGTTGTGCAGCGGACGCGAACAATGGCGGCGATTCGCCGGTCAGTAGTATGAGGGATGGGCGTGCGGCAGCCGTGGCCAGCAACGACGCATCCACCCATTCAACGTTGGCGCTAGGAAGGAAGGCCTTTTGAGCCCGTCCGATTCTGACGCGTTCCCTGGAGGCTCGAAGTCACGGGTCAACAGAGCCGGTGCACGCGTTCGAACTGGAAAGGCGACGCCCCAGGACCTCCAGGCCATCGATACCTGGCGAGCGGCCCACCGAAACGTACTCAACACGTTCCAAGCAATTCTTAGAACACGAACCCGCGATACGAGTGTTACGGTCGCTCAACGGCACAAAAGAAAGCGCACGATATTCGGCAAACTGCACCGCTTCCCAAACATGCAATTGGCTCGAATGGACGACGTCGCTGGATGCCGGCTAATCTTTACATCCATTAGCGAACTCTACGCATTTCGTGACACACTCCATGGCGCACGTTTCAACCATCGACGCCGGAATGACACCGACAAGTATGATTACATCACGTGTCCAAAGAGCACTGGATACCGCGGTGTTCACGACGTATACGAGTACGACGTCAACTCCACCGTTGGTCGTCCTCTCAAGGGGCTGTTAGTCGAGATCCAATATCGGACCCTTGTCCAGCATGCTTGGGCTACCGCCGTCGAAGTTATCGGATTCATCACCGAGAACCAACCGAAGTTCGAGCAAGGAGATACCAGATACCAGGAAGCAATGGCGCTCGCCAGTGAGCTTCTCGCTCGGGCATACGAGGAATCGACTGGCCCGTTCCCTGAGCTAGGTGATCGTGATGTTGTCCGACGCTTTCTTGCCCTGGACAAGGAGCTTGGTCTCCTAGCCACGCTTGCAGGCCTCAATGCTACGAAGGCGGCGGTAACGCTGAAGCGCAACGCCATCTTGATCTTCTCGGAAGCTGGTGAGCTTGATGTGAAGACATTTAGAGACGCGACTGAGGCGCTTCGCGCGTTGTTCGAGCTTGAGGAACAAATACCCAGCAGTGACGTTGTGCTCGTTCGCGCCGACACTAGTGCCGAAGTGAGGTTAGCTTTCAAGAACTATTTTTCGGATGCTCACGATTTCATCGACATGGTGGAACGTTCATGTCACACACTATCGGGCCATCGGGTTCTCCGCACAAGAGGCGGGAAACACGCGAGAAACACGCGACCTGCTAGGAAGCGGAGGTGATCTCTGGAAATCCTTTGCGCTCAGCGCCGAACAATCCGCTGCGCTCGACGCACAGGCTCTGTCCCATTTGCGCGTGCGTGACCTAATCGTTGGACGGCAAAGCAAGAATGACGACGACGGAACGACCCGTCCAGAAGTCCAGAACGTTCGCCATTTCGACTTAGTCACCGCGTAATGTCCAACAATCTGGTCGACAGCTCCGAACCACGATGCAGTCACCGGCCAGAGTCCCGCGCTCGACATGCTCCATTGCGGGCCTTGCCGTCCCCTCACTTAGAGGACTCGTGGCGCCCGTCTATTACCCTTGGATGAACGCGAATTCGAACGACGCGACTCCCGTCACGTCTGGCGCGTGGACCTGCGCAGGTCAGGGACACTCGTGAGGCCGTTCTACGCGGCAGGTCGGTAGTAGTACTTCAACAGTCCACCCAACCGCGGACGACAGGCGATCGGGCTGTTGCCATGAGCCGTCCTCGTGGCTGGGAAGAGCAATTGATTGCCCACGCCCTGATGGTTCCGTTCGTGGTGATAGTGCTTGACAAACTCGTGAATCGCGGCGCGCAACGAGCGTTCGCCAACGAGAATCAGTCGGTCCAGACACGATTCTTTGATCGTCCTCACGAAGCGCTCCGCGTACGCGTTGAGATTTGGCGAACGGGGCGGCAAGCGGACCGTCTCGATGCCGGCCGCCGCCAACGTGTCACCAAACGCGTCGGTGAAGCGTGGATCGCGATCATGAAGGAGGAAGCGTTTCCGCCGCAGGCATCCATCAACCGGATCGGTGACCTGGCGACCGCACTGGATCACCCAGGCACTGTCGGGCTCCGGAAGGATGCCGGCGATCTCCACGCGTCGCGTCGCCAGGTCGATCACGAACAAGACGGCGAAGCGCGTCAGCCCTCCAGCGGTCCAGACTTCGACCGTGAAGAAATCCGCGGCCGCGAGGACGTCCCGGTGGGCGGTCAGGAACTCCTGCCACGTCGTCCGCTTCTGCCGCTCAGGCGCGGGTTCGATGCCGCGTTGCCTCAGGAGGTTAGCGATGGTTCCTCGGCTGACGTGGTGATCCAGGTTGGCGAGCGCGCCTTGAATCCGCGTATAGCCCCACGAGCGGTTCTCGGTCGCCATCCGGACGACCCACTCGCGGATCTCCGCCGTGACGGGTGGCCGTCCCGGGCCGCGCCGCAGGTGGCCGTCGTACTTGCGAGCGATCAGCGCTCGATGCCACGCGAGCAAGGTGTCCGGTGTCACGATGGACCTGATCTCCGTCAGCGCGCGTCGACCGAGCGATTTGGCCTTCGCAGCCAGACGGATTCGCTGATCGTTGGTGAACCGGAGCCGCCGAGGTCCGAGCTGCTCCCGTAACACGCGGTTCTCCTCCTGCAGATAGTCGATGACGTCTCGCTGCTGCTGGTTGATCCAGCCAGCCAGCGCGACAAGAAAAAAGCGAAGCGGATGGAAGAGCGGAACCATGCGAGCAGGGTATCAGAGCCACGAAGCGGTCTTCGTCGTGGCCGGAACGTCGAGCAGGTCAGCGGTCGCTGAGGCCGTTTTGGCATCAACGTCCTCGATCGAGTTGTTGGACACTACGCCCTGGCAACCCGTCTTTCTCCGCGGCGTCGACCACAGCGCCGGCCTCCTGCGATGCTGAGGCGGTGTGGTCCGCGTGACAACCGGGATAGAGAGACCCGGCTGCTATTCACCGTCAGCGCAGAGACACGGAGCGACGCCGTGAGCCACTGACAACCGAGACAGCACGAGCGCGGCACGGGCGCCGAAGGCACTGGTCTCTCTGCTTCCGATGTTACCGGCTCGCGGTCTTCAAGCGACTCACAACACGCTTATTTTGGGGCTAGTACATCGTCCGAAAAGTACTTTGTGATACGTTCAGGTTCTTGTAGAGTGGG
>WHTT01000062.1 GCA_009377605.1 Luteitalea sp. | reverse complement strand
AGAGGGGACATTTCTATTTCGCTAAGAACGGGGACATTTCTATTTCGCCTTGACAGCCCACGCCACGGTGAACTCGACGCCGTAGAGCAGAATGACCGAGGATAGGAAGACCCACCACAGAAAGACGACGACGGCCGCGAGAGATCCGTGGACGCTGAATCCAGAGAGCTCACGCACGTACCAAGAGAAGCCGAAGAGCGCGCCTCGCCAGAGCAGCCCCGTGAGGATCGCGCCCGGCCACACGTCACGAAAGCGCACCCGATTGGTGTTGGGCACGAAATAGAAAAGCAGTGCTACGCAAACGATGAGGACCAGGGTTGTCGCCCCCTCGAAGAGAAGGCTTCGCAGCACGTGGAGGCCAGGCAGGTGCTGCAGCACGAGGGTGAACCACTCGGTGCCGGCAATGCTGCGTGCGCTCAGCAGGAGCAGGCCGGCCAGAAACAGGGCCCCCGCCGCGAGGAGCATGAGAAACGAGATCAGCTTGTGCTTGAGGAAGTTCGGTTGTCTCTCCACGCCCCAGGCGTGGTTGACCGCCTTGGTCACTGCACCAAAGAATCCCAGCGTCGCCCAGAGCATGAGCACGCTGCCAACCACACCGAGCGCACGCGTCCGCTGAAGGCTCTCGACTTGGCTCCTCACGAACTGGAAGCCCTCTGGAAAGTACTGCAACGCGAAGTCCAGGACGGCTTTTCGATCGTCGGCATCGGCCGTGAGCAGGCCGAGGAGCGACAGGAGGAGCAGGAGGGATGGAACGAGCGATAGCAGTGCGTAAAACGCGATCGACGAGGCGAGCGTGAGATTGTTGCTATTGAGAAATTGCAGCAGCCCGCGCCACGCCGCCACGCCAATCGCCCGTGGCAAGGCACGCAGCTCGGCGACAACTCTGCCCGGAGCAAGGAGCGGTCGCAGCACGAGTCAAATCACGAAGCGCAACCCGCTCGCACCCGCAACCCCGGCGCGACAGGAAGGCGAGCAGGCAGACGCGAGCCTGGCGGCGAGGCCAACTCCGCGGATCGCGGCGCTCCGGCCTCATGAGTGAGTGGAGATGACGCACGCACACACAACACGACGTGTTCGGCGAGCCCCCGACCATCGGCCGAAGGTAGGGACGCCTCGCCGAGGCGTCCGCCACGATAGCGCGCGCTCGCCGGCCTGCCCGCCAGGCCGCAGGTAACGAGAACGCACCAGGAATGTCACCCGACGGAGGCGTCGGACCTGTTCGCTAACCTACGACGTCCTTGGCGCGCTCTCGCAACGAGTCGGCCGCCTGCGAGGCCTCGTCGAGCGCCTCGTGACCGGCTTCCGTCCCGTGCTCCGTCCCGCGCTCCGTCCTGGGGTGCCGGGTGCGCTCCACGACGTCCCGGGCGCGGCCGTAGGCGTCACGTCCGACCTCGACAGCGTGTGACATCTGCTCCTGCGACTGATGCAATGTCTCTGACGCACGGCGGCGTAGGTCACCGGCCGATGCGGCCACCGTCCGCCGGACCTCCGATCCTCGTCGCGGCGCCAGCAGGAGCCCCAGACCTGCCCCCACGAGCAAGCCCGCGAAGAAGCCCATCAGCAGTCCACGGTTCTGTGTCCCAGCACCTTCTTCGTGTGACATGGTGTCCTCCTACCTTCTACCTCATCAGCACGACGGATCAATGCGGGCGTGTTCCGGCATCCCAGCGCTTGTCGAACGGGGTGTCCGACACGCCCTTCGCGGAACGGCGCTCTTCAGAGAGCTCATCAGGGTGCTCCGAGTTACCTGCCTTTGGCGTTGTCTCCTCCAAGATCTTCTGGATCGAGCGCCAGCTTTCTTCCGCCACACCCCGCGCTTTGTGCACCGACGCTTGCAGCCGCTGCATACTCCGGAGGAATTCGTCCAGCCTCGGTTCGAACTGCTCGCGCACGGTCCGGCCGCGAGACGTCAACATCAAGAAGCCCGCTGCCGCACCAACCGCCGCGCCAACCAGCGCCGAGAGCAACACCCGTTCTCGTTCCGCCATGGTTTCCTCCACCCGTCCGTACCCCTTACAAATAGCGTACCAGTCAACCTCGATCCAGCTCCGGGCTCGGACGACGGCGCGCTGCGCGTCCCGCCCCGAAAATCGCATGCTTGCGCATCTTGCTGTAAAGCGTCGGCCGATACAGGCCGAGGATCTGCGCCGCCTCCTGCTTGTTCCAATTCGTGCGCTGCAACGTCTGCAGAATGGCCATGCGTTCGATCTCGGCCAATGTGCAATTGGGTGGGATTTGCAGCTCCGACTGTCTCGGCCCCTCGTCGCGAATGGTCTCGGGCAAGTCGTGGACAGCCACCTCACTGCCGCGCGCCACGAGCACGGCGCGCTCGATGGCGTTTTCGAGCTCGCGCACGTTGCCGGACCAGCGGTGTCGCATCAGGAGATGGTACGCCGACGGGGCAATGATCTTGACGCGTCGCTCGTGCTCGGCGTTGTACTTCTCGAGAAAGTACTCGCAGAGCAAGGGGATGTCCTCCGCATGCTCTCTGAGCGGCGGTACTTTGATCGTAATCGTATTGATGCGGAAGTACAGGTCTTCTCTGAGCCGGCCGTCGCGCAAAGCCGCCTCGATGTCCACGTTGGTGGCGCAGATCAACCGAAAGTCCACCTGCACGACACGGTCGCTCCCGACGGGGCGAAACTCGCGCTCTTGCAGCACGCGCAACAACTTCGTCTGCACGTAGGGCGGCATTTCACCGATCTCGTCCAGCAGCAACGATCCCCCCTGCGCCAGCTCGAGGAGACCGCGCTTGTCGGCCAGCGCGCCCGTGAACGCGCCTTTCTTATAGCCGAACAGCTCCGACTCGATCAGCTCCTTCGGGATCGCCGCGCAGTTGATCTTGATGAAAGGGCTCTCGGTGCGCTTGCTGTGCGCGTGAATGGCATTGGCAATGAGCTCCTTGCCGGTCCCGTTCTCACCTTGAATCAGAATGTTCGCGTCGCTCGCGGCGACGCTCTGGACGAGCTCCATGAGCTCGCGCACAGCCTTGCCTCGACCAATCACCTCGCCGAACGACGCCGGACGCTGCAGCTGACGGCGAAGGCGCTGGTTCTCGGAACGGAGCGCCCGCCGCTCGAGCGCTCGTTCGACAACAGCCCGGAGGGTGTCGGGCTCCACCGGCTTTTCGACAAATGTGTAGGCCCCAGCGTTCATCGCCTCGACCGCCTGCGAGACACTGCCGTGTCCGGTGAGAATGACTACCTCGATCGCCTCGTCGGTGCCTTTGAACCAGCGGAGCAGGTCGAGCCCGTCGGTATCCGGCAACCAGAGGTCGATCACGACCAGGTCCGGCCGCCAGGTGTCGAACGCATTCTTCCCTTCCGCGCCGTCGGTCGCCGTTCGGACCTCATAGCCTTCGGCGTTCAACAGCACCGAGACCCACTCGCCCATTGTGGGCTCATCGTCGATGAGCAGCACCCGAAACTTGCGCTTCTCCGTCATCCAATGCCAACCCTGAAAACCGCCCGGCCAGATCCGATCCTTACTCCACGGGCCACTGGGTGTCCAGTACCAATACGGCAAGCGCGACAGCGTCTGAAATCGAAACACATCGTGTAAGAGACACTCGGATCCTATCCCTGTGGTGAGGACCAACCGGAACGGCCGATGAGCGGGACGAAGACACAGCCGCCGAGCGAGGATTCGGTGAAATTCCTGCCCTGTCGCTCGACCAAGAGGAGCGTCTGAATGTCGAGCGGACCGACGGGAATGATGAGCCGGCCGCCGTCGGCCAGGCGGGCGCGGAGGCGGTCCGACACCGCAGGTGCGCCAGCGGTCACGATCACCGCGTCGAAGACCAGACCGGGACGAAGGGCCTCCACGCCGTCAGCAACGACGAGGTGGACTCCCTCGAGGCCAAGGCTCTGGAGCGCATCATGGGCCCGTCGCGCCAGACCGACCATGCGCTCGATCGAGAGCACCTGATCGACGAGCCGCCCGAGCACGGCCGCCTGGTAACCCGACCCGGTGCCAATCTCGAGCACACGGTCGCCCTGCCGCAGACGCGCGGCCTCGGTCATGGCGGCGACGATGTAGGGCTGAGAGATGGTTTGCCCTTCGCCAATGGGCAAGGCGCCATCGTCGTAGGCATGCTGGCGCAACGCCGCGGGCACGAAGAGGTGGCGCGGCACCTCGCGCATGGCCGAAAGGACCCGCGCGTCGCGCAGGCCCCGGGCGGCGATTTGGTCCTGGACCATCCGCTCGCACTCGCCGCGCCAGTCGCCGTTCACATCGGACGTCCCTTGACGGCCCGGCGATTGGGGGCTGGGCACGGCGTCCCCGTTCCGGCCGTTTCCCATCCCTCATATAATGCCGATGCCAACCACGCAATGGAAATTCTTGAAACGCAGGTCCAGGTCAGCAGCGATGAATTCAGGGCCAACGCCGCCCGGACGGAAGCGCTGATCGCAGAGTTGTCGGCTCGGCTCGGGAGCGTGCGCGAGGGCGGTGGGACGCGAGCCCGTGAACGGCACCAGCAACAAGGCAAGCTCTTCGTCCGCGACCGTATAGCACGGCTGCTCGATCCCGGCTCGCCTTTCCTGGAGCTGTCACCGCTGGCGGCTTGCGACATGTACGAAGGCGAGGCGCCGGCTGCGGGCTTGGTCACAGGTGTGGGGCGCGTCTCGGGTCGCGAGGTGATGATCATTGCCAACGATGCGACCGTCAAGGGCGGCACCTATTACCCGACTACCGTGACGAAGCATTTACGGGCGCAGCAAGTGGCGCTCGAGAACCGCCTGCCGTGCCTCTACTTGGTGGACTCCGGCGGTGCGTTCCTCCCGTTGCAAGCGGAGGTATTTCCAGACCGCGGGCACTTCGGCCGCATCTTCTACAACCAGGCCATCATGTCCGCGGCACGCATTCCGCAGATTGCGGTCGTGATGGGATCCTGTACTGCGGGTGGCGCGTACGTGCCGGCGATGTCGGACGAAACCATCATCGTGCGCGGCACCGGCACGATCTTCCTCGGCGGGCCACCGCTGGTGAAAGCTGCCACAGGTGAAGATGTGACGGCAGAGGAGCTCGGCGGCGCGGATGTGCACACGCGGTTGTCGGGTGTCGCGGACTACTTCGCCGAGAACGATGAGGACGCTCTCCACCTTGCACGGACGATTGTCTCAACACTCAATACGACGAAGCAGCTTCCGATGGATCGCACGACGCCGGAGCCGCCCCGATATGATCCGCGTGAGCTGTACGGCATCATTCCAGCCGACACCCGCAAGCCGTACGAGGTCCACGAGGTCATCGCGCGCCTCGTCGATGACTCCCGGTTCGACGAGTTCAAGGCGCGGTATGGCACCACGCTCGTCACCGGCTTCGCTCGGCTGCACGGGTTCCTCGTCGGCCTGGTTGCGAACAACGGTGTGCTCTTCTCCGAATCGGCGCTCAAGGCCACGCACTTCATCCAGCTCTGCAACCTGCGTGGCATTCCTCTCCTCTTCTTGCAGAACATCACGGGCTTCATCGTCGGCAAGCAGTACGAGCGTGGCGGCATCGCGAAGGACGGCGCCAAGATGGTGCACGCCGTGGCGAACTCCGTCGTGCCGAAGCTCACCGTGATCATCGGCGGCTCGTTTGGCGCAGGCAACTACGGCATGTGTGGGCGTGCCTACGATCCGCGGCTGCTGTGGATGTGGCCCAACGCGCGAATCTCGGTCATGGGCGGCGAGCAGGCCGCCGGCGTGCTGGTGACGGTCAAGCGCGATCAGCTGGCGCGGGAGGGCAAGACACTATCGGCCGAAGAAGAAGCGGCCATTCGTGATCCGATTCTCGCGAAGTACGAGCACGAAGGCTCACCCTACTATTCCACCGCACGTCTGTGGGACGATGGGATCCTGGATCCTGCGGAGACGAGGGAGGCCGTGGCGCTCGGACTGTCGATGGCGTTCAACGCGCCCGTCCCGGATGCGAGGTTCGGTGTGTTTCGCATGTAGGCGCCTTCTTACTATGAGCTACCGGTTTCTCCACACCGATCGTGACGGCGCGGTCGAGCACGTCACGTTGAATCGACCAGCCATCCGAAACGCCATCAACGACGAAGTGGTGGCGGAGCTGCACACATGGGCGCTCCGAGCAACGACGAGCGCGGGGTTGCGTGCCGTCGTTTTGGCTGGCGCAGGCCCCATCTTCTGTGCCGGGGCCGACGTGGCGTGGATGCAACGGACCCTCACCTACACCGAAGAGGACAACCTGCGTGACGCGCGGGCTCTGGCGGAGATGCTGGAGGCACTGAACACGCTGCCACTGCCGGTGATTGCTCGGGTCCAGGGCGCGGCGCTGGGTGGTGGCGCCGGCCTTGCGGCGATCGCCGACATCGTGGTTGCCGCCGACGATGCGCTGTTCGGATTCACGGAGACGCGGCTTGGGATACTCCCAGCGACCATCGCACCCTATGTCATCGCGAAGATTGGCGCGACACAGGCGCGACGATGGTTTCTCACGGGCCAGCGGTTCGACGCCGCCGCCGCGCACGCCATGGGTCTCGTGCACCGGGTGGTGCCCGCGGCCGATCTCGATCGCGCGGTTGTCGAGGAGGTGGCACAGATCCTCGCGGCGGCGCCCGGCGCCATTGCACAGGCAAAGGCGCTCATCGCGAGCGTCGCCGGCCGGCCGATGCAGGACGTGAAGGAGCTGACCGCGCAGGCGATTGCGTCGCAGCGTGTGTCGCCGGAGGGTCAAGAGGGATTGCGAGCCTTTCTGGAAAAGCGCGAGCCGGGGTGGATTGTAGAGGGGTCAAGGGGTCAAGGGGTCAAGGGGTCAAGGGGTCAAGGGGTCAAGGGATCGAGGGATCGAGGGATCAAGGGATCAAGGGATTGAGGGATCAAGGGGTAAAGGGATCAAGGGGTAAAAGGCAAAAAGAGAGAATGGGCATACCCGTACGCTCGAACAAGCCCTCCCTAGATCCCTAGACCCCTAGACCCCTTGGAATGCGAGCGAAGCGAGCCCTCATGATAAGACGCCTGCTCATTGCCAATCGAGGCGAGATCGCGGTACGCATCATTCGCGCCTGCCGCGAGCGCGACATCGAGGCGGTCGCGGTGTGTTCGGCGGCGGACCGCGGCGCTATGCACACGCGGTTGGCAGACCGAGTCGTGGAGATTGGGCCGGCTCCGGCTGCCGAGAGCTATCTCGCGGTTCCTCGGATCATCGCGGCCGCGCAGCAGGTTGGGGCCGACGCCGTGCATCCCGGCTACGGCTTTCTCAGTGAGAATCCGGCTCTGGCAGCAGCGTGCCACGAGGCGGGCCTTCTGTTCGTGGGGCCGCCAGCCGAAGTCATGGCGCGGATGGCCTCCAAGATTCACGCTCGCCGCTTGATGACCGAGGCAGGCATCCCCGTCGTGCCGGGTGTCGAGCCGGATGACCAAAGCGACGGTGCCCTGCGCAGCGCTGTGCTGCGGGTCGGATTGCCCACGCTCATCAAGGCCTCTGCCGGCGGCGGTGGCCGGGGCATGCGCGTCGTCCGCGCCAACACAGAGATAGACGAGGCCATCGCCGCAGCGCGTCGGGAAGCCACGGCTGCCTTCGGTGACGGGACACTCTACGTCGAGCGCTTACTCGAGCGACCACGTCACGTCGAAGTGCAGATCGTCGCCGACCAGCACGGCCACTGCGTGCACCTGTACGAGCGCGAGTGCTCGGTGCAGCGGCGCCATCAAAAGATCATCGAGGAAACACCGAGCCCGGCGCTGTCGCCGGCGCTGCGCGCACGGATGGGCGAGGTCGCTGTCACCGCGGCGAGGGCCGCCGACTATCGCAACGCCGGCACCGTCGAATTCATCGTCGAGGGAACGGGCGATGCGGCGCGTTTCTACTTTCTCGAGATGAACACGCGCCTTCAAGTCGAGCATCCAATCACGGAGGCGGTCGCCGGCGTCGATCTCGTCGGAGCGCAGCTCGCGGTGGCAGCGAGTGAGACGCTGCCCTGGACGCAAGCGGAGATCACACCGCGCGGGCACGCCATCGAGTGTCGCGTGTACGCGGAAGACCCCGCACACGATTTCGTGCCCCAGGCCGGGCGCCTCTTGCTGTATCGGGAGCCGTCGGGTCCCGGCATCCGGGTCGACTCGGGCGTCGCCGAGGGAGACGAGGTCGGCGTCCACTACGACCCATTGCTCGCCAAGGTCGTGGTCTGGGCGGAGGATCGACCACGGGCGGTCGAGCGCGCCCTCGCAGCTCTCGCGCAATATGCCGTGCTGGGTGTTCGTACGAACATCGGCTTCCTGCGCCGTGTGCTTCACCACACGCGGTTTCGCGCTGGCGACGTCGACACCGAGCTCATCGACACGGAACGGGACAGGCTGCTGGTCCCACCGCCGCAAGCCACCTTGCGCCGAGCGGCAGCCGCAGCGGCGGCCGTCGCCGGCGCGCCCCAGCTGCCTGTGTCGGCCAGCGCGCGTCAGCTGTCTCCGTCGGTGGATCCGTGGGACACACTTCGTGGCTGGCCGGACAAGTCGAGCTCTCCATCATGACGCTCGAAGCACGGTTCGACGGCGATGTGTTCTCGGTGGAGACTGCGGGAGAGACGGTCTCCGTTACAGGCGGGGTTGATGAAGAAGCGACAACGCGCTTCGTGGTCCAGCCGCTTGGTGATCACGCGTTTCGCGTGAGTGAGACCTCCGACGCCGCGCCATCACGCGTCGCCCTGGCCGTTCGTGATGGAAACAGCACTTGGGTGTTCGTCGACGGCGAGGTCGTCGTGCTGGAGTTGCAGACATCACAGCGCCGACGCGCGCGTCGGCGCAGCAGCGCTCACGATGCGCTCACAACGCCAATGCCCGCCACCGTCGTGCGGCTCTTCGTCGAGCCAGGCGATCGTGTGACCCAGAACATGCCGCTCGCGATTCTCGAAGCCATGAAGATGGAGCTGCCGCTCCGAGCACCACGGGACGGTGTCGTGCGACGCGTGATGTGCCACGAGGGAGATCTCGTGCAGCCAGGTCCGCCCCTCATCGAGCTGGAACCCTTGAGAACCGAAAACGGACGCCTCGGCGAGGCGTCCCTACCACGCGGTAGGGCGCGTTCGCCGAACGCGCCGTGAGCGTCGTCGCCGCTCGAATAACCATGCGCCCCTCGCTTCCGTCACGAGTCGCCGTCGTCGAGGTCGGACCGCGCGACGGCTTGCAGAACGAGCAGGCAGTGGTTCCGCCAGATGCGAAGGCCACGTTCATCGGGAAGCTGGCAGATGCTGGGCTTCGGGCGATCGAAGCGGGCGCGTTCGTCAGTCCCACGTGGGTCCCACAGATGGCTGACACGGCGGAGGTCCTCAGCCGGCTGCCACGTCTCTCCGGGATTCGGCTGAGCGCGCTCGTGCCCAATCGCAGAGGGCTGGAGCGCGCGCTGGCGTCGGGCGTGCGAGAGGTGGCGGTCTTCGCTGCGGCATCGGAGACCTTCAGCCATAAGAACATCAATCAGAGCGTCGACGCGTCGCTGGCGTCCTATGCCGAGCTGTGTGCCGACGCCATCGAGCGAGGCGTGCGCATACGCGGCTACGTGTCTACCGCCTTTGGTTGCCCGTACGAGGGTGCGGTGCCGGAGGACCGTGTGCTCGAGGTCTGCGAGCACCTGCTGGATATGGGTGTCTTCGAGGTAGCCGTCAGCGACACGATTGGCGTTGCGCACCCGGGCCAGGTCCACCAGCTGCTCGACCGACTCCTCGCACGGCTGCCGCGCGCAAAGCTTGCCCTGCACTTCCACGACACGCGTGGCACGGCGCTGGCCAACGTGCTCGCCGCGCTCGAGCACGAGATCACGACATTCGACGCCTCTGCCGGCGGCCTTGGCGGCTGTCCCTATGCGCCGGGCGCGACGGGCAATCTGGCGACCGAGGATCTGCTCTACCTCCTCGACGGGCTCGGCATCAACACCGGCGTGAATCTCGCGGCGGTGATCGAGGCCTCCCAGTTCATCGAGCCGTTCGTGGGTCACGCGTTGCCGTCACGGTACTATCGCGCGCTCAGAGCCACGACTACGGGTGCTTGAACCGCTTGTCACAATTCCGCGGCCGGGAACCAGCTCGCCCTACCCTCGCCCTTTCGACGCTCCCTCCCGGTTCACAGTCCTAAGCTCACGAGCTGGTAGAATAGGACCATATATGGTCTATATTTGGACCGAAACGGATCGTCGCAAAGGCTCGCGCAAATGAAACTCAGCGAATCGGTCAAGTCGATCAGCTATCTCAAGAACCACACCGCCGAGGTGCTACGGCAGCTCAGGGTCAGCGAGGGAACTCTGGTGATCACACAGCATGGTGAGGCCAAAGCGGTGCTTCAGGATATTGCCGACTATGAGCAGACCCAAGAATCCCTTGCACTGCTCAAGATGCTGGCTCAAAGCTCCAAGAGCCTTCGTGAAGGCCGTAGCAAGACCCTCAAGCGGGCCTTCGCTGATATCCGCAAGCAGTTAGGAGCATCGCGATCGCGGCGACTGCCATTGGATCGTGCGGCGTCAGCGTAACAACAGAACGACGGGCTGGCGCACACCTTGCGCCGGGCTCGAGGTAGCGGGTTCCGGGCACAACTCCGATTGGACGGTGACGAGCCAATGCCGAGATAATACGGTCGTGCGATGTGAGAGACATGTTGTGCTCGTCGTGGCGCTGTGCACGACGCTGCTCTATGTCTGCGCTTGCAGACCTGCGCCGGAGGAGACGCTGGAGCGAGCGCGCCAGCTCGATCTCGACGGTAGCCACGACGAGGCAATTGCCGCGTATCAGAAGCTGCTCCAGCAGACGCCGGACTCCTTCGACGCACACTACGGCATCGCGCGCGCCTTCGACTTGGCGGGGAAATACGATGAGGCACGGCGGCACTTCGCGACAGCGATCGAGCTCGCTCCGGAGGACACGAAGGACCAAGCGCTGCGGATGATGGGCGTGTCTCACGCCTTTGTCCGCGACGCGGCTGGTGCCGCAACCTATTTCGAGAGGGTCGTCCGGCGGCGCGTCGAGGCTGGCGACTTCGTAGGCACCGCCGAAGTCGCAAACGAGCTGGGCCGCGTGTATCTCGAGCTCGGCGAGCCCGACGCAGCGTTGCGGTGGTACCGCACGGGATACGAAATGGCATCGCGTGAGCCGGATCAACCAGCCTCGCTCACCGACCTCACGGAGCTCCGGTGGGCGCATGCCCAAGCGCGGATCGCCGCCCATCGAGGCGACGCATCAGAGGCACGGCGGCTGGAGGCGGTCGTCAAGACGCTGCTCGACAAGGGAAGCAACCCCGACCAGCAGGCACAGTATCCGTATCTGCGTGGTTACATCGATCTTCATCTCGGGCATCACGAAGAGGCGATCGCGCAACTGCAACAGGCGGATCAGGACGATCCCTTCGTCCTGCTGCTGCTTGCCCAGGCATTCGAGAAAACAGGGAACGCAGACAAGTCTCGTGAATACTATCGGAAGGTACTGGCGTCGAGCTCTCACGCCGTGAACAACGCGTTCGCGCGCCCCGTGGCACGCGACAGGCTCGGACAGAACCGCTGAGCGAGCATGGTTGCTTGCAACACGAACGAGGGCGAGAGTGTAAGCGATCGCACTCGATAGTGGCGATCGCTGTGCGAACCGCGGGTCAGCCGCGCGCCAGAATGACGCTGATTATCGTCACGAGTGTCGTGAACTGGAGACCGACCAGCCAGACGAACTGCCGCGACATCCTGTCGTGCAAACTGTCGTGAAGACGATCCAGGCGTTGATCCAGACGCCGGATGTCTTGTCGGATGTCCGCAAAGACCTGCGATTGTTCGCTCATTTGCCCCTCGATGTGAGCGACCCTCTGTTGCACTGCACCCATCGCTTACCTCCGCGAGCATAGCGTCGTCTCGGGACCTTTTTCAAGCCCCAGAATGCCGGACAGAGCGCACGATCCGTGCCAAGCGGATTCCAACGGAAACAGTCGAAGCGGGCTCGGCACCGCGTTGTAATCGCGCAGATATTGCAGCGGGAGTCGACGGAAACAGTGCGGAGTTTGCCACCGTCACTATTTGGCCAGCTACGGCATCTTCGGATAGAGTCCAGTCGCGATGTCTCCAGCGCGTCGGTTACGTCCGGTTCTCGTTCGCTATCGCCGCGCCGCCACGATCGTTTGTTACTGGAGGGATGGGCGCCTGTATCTCGAGAACTATCGCACGCGTGTACGTGTGCCGGCACAGCTCGTACTGATTCAGGTGCTCGATGCCTTCGACAGGTGGCGGACGATTCGAGCCGCGCAACGTCGACTCGGCGGAGTGGATGCACCCGCGCTAACGCAACTGGTCGAAGCACTGAGTGAGGCAAGGCTCCTGGAGCGTTCCACGGCCTCGCGACCGCCTGCTGCCAGTGGTCTCGGACGATGGGTGAGCTGGGGGCCAGAGGCGGCATTCTTTCACTTCGCGTCGCGTGACGTGACGTTCGAGCCGCCAGCGCTCGCCCGCAAATCTCAACGTGCCAAGGCCCGGCGCAATCCGCCGCCGCGCCCCATCAAGCAGGTACGCGCCCTGTCGCGTATTGCGCTTCCCGCACCTGTCGTCGACGCGTCGCTCGTGCCGACGCTGCTCGAGCGGCGCACGTGGCGCCGCTTTGGTACCGAGCCGCTCACGCTGGTCCAGCTCGCCACGCTGGCGGGGCTCACCTGGGGCGTACAGCAATGGGTTGACGGCGGCGTGTTCGGGAAGATTCCGCTCAAGACGTCGCCCTCGGGAGGTGCGCGGCACAGCATCGAGGTGTACGTCGTCGCGCTGGACGTCGCAGGCTTGAAGCCAGGCTTGTACCACTATCGTGGCGACGTGCACCGGTTGGATCTCATGCGCCGCGGTGCGACGCCAGAGGAGGTCCGGGCGTTCTTGCCCTCGCAGGATGGCTACGGTGGCGCCGCCGCGCTATTTCTCATGACGTCGGTCATTCCCCGAGTGGAGTGGCGCTATCCATCATCACGTGCCTATCGCGTCATCTTGCTCGAGGCGGGACATTTCTGTCAGACCTTCTGCCTGGTGGCCACGGCGCTCGGTCTGGCACCGTTCTGCACCGCCGCGCTGGCGGACACGCGCGTCGAAGATACCGTGGGTGTCGATGGGGTGAACGAGACCGTGCTCTACGCAGCCGGTGTCGGCTCGCGACCGCCAGGCGTTGCCTGGGCTCCCTATCCCGATACGCCGCGGGCGCCTCGTCGCTCTGTCCCGGCGTGGAAACGACAGGCGAAATGAATCACTCCAGCCCGAGACGGGCCATCAGCGCAGCGTACCGTGGATCCTCACGAATCGGATCAAACCGCGGGTCGACGGCGAGATAGAGGATGGGGGGCGATTTCGTCTCCATCGCAACATCGAGCCACTTGAACGCTTCGTCACGCCGCCCGAGCGCCATGAGGGTGAAGGCAATGGATTCCGGCATAACCGCCCCCTCCTGTTTCTGGTGTGCTCCCACCATGTCGGCGAGGATGGCTTGGGCATCGCTGTGGCGCCCCACGCCAACCAGGGCCTGCGCGACCTCTGAGCGTAGTGACTGCCACTCGCGATCGGTCGCCAATTGCTTCGGATCGTCGAAGCGCGCCTCCTTGGCGCTCAAGGTCGCCTCGCACTGTGCCAGCGCCTCGCGCGTCCTGCTCATCGCACGGTAGACTCGACACAGTCCCTGGTGAGCAAACGCGTGCGCCGAGTTCAGGCTCAGCGCATGATTGAGATCCTCGGCGGCGCGGTCGTAGTGTCGCGCGAAATACTGCGTCATGCCCGCGTATCCCGCGATGGTCGCCGACAGCGGATTCAGCCGGCGCCCTTCGCTGATGACGCGCAGCGCCTCGTCCGTCCGCCGGCGCGACGCCAAGAACATGGCATAGCGATAGCGCGCCACTTCGTGCGCGGCGTCGAGCCTCAGGGCGCGTTGGAATTGCTTGTCGGCCTCCGCCCAATTTCCATCTTCGACGAAGGCGATGTCCGCCAGGACGAAGTACGCCTCTGCCAGATCGGGGTTGACCGCCAAGGCCTGTGTTGCCGCCTCGCGCGCATTGGTGATGAGCGCGTTGCGCTGCCGGGCCGGGGCCAGATAGCGGCTCCACAAGTAGGCCTGCCCGAGTGCCGCATCCGCTTCGGCAAAGCCAGGCTGCAGGTTGCGCGCCTTCTGCAATAGCTGGATGGCCCTATCCGGCGAGGGCGGCGGCATCAACGCGTAGCGGCCGCGAAGGTAAGCGTCCCACGCGTCGGGGTTGACGCTTCGCGCCTCGCGTCGCGCGCGGCGCCGCTCGGCCGACAACGCCGCGGCGATACGCTCGGCAATGTCCGTGGTGAGACGAAATGACTCCCGAACCGGCGCCTTGAGCTCCGGCAAGGGCCGCGCCTGATCTTGGCCGGCCCGCGTGAGCGACACGGACACGACGAGCATGTCGCCCTGTTGTCCCGCTCTTCCCTCGACGAGCACATCGGCGCCAAGGCGCTCGAGCACGCGCTGCGACGGTGTGCCGAGCGGTAACTCGTCGACGCTCGCCACGGGCGCAATCGACAGCGGAGCGTCCAACATCCCGAGCTGTCGGCCGATCTCACTGGTGAGCCCGGAGGCGAGCACTCTATCCTCGCCGGTCATGGCCTCGAACGGACGTATCACCAGTAAGGGGATGTCGGGGGAATCCGCAGCGGGCCGCCACCCGCGCTGCCACAGCAGAGCGAGCGCCACGAGGAGGAGCAATCCGACGACGGCAATCGCTGCGACGGCACGCAGTCCCTGGCTGGGGCGCCACGCCGGGCGCTCGGGCGCGGCTGGTCGGGCACGCGCCGGCGCCTCAGCCTTCGCCGCGCGCCGCGTCCTCAAATGCTCGTAAGGAACGGGGAGCGGCACGGGGGCGCCGATGTCGAGTCCGAGGGACGTCGCGAGCGCCGCCTGCATCGCTCCCGCGCTCTGATACCGCAACTGGGGATCCGGGTGTAGGGCGCGCTCGACGACGGCCACGAAGCCATCCGGAAGGTCGTGCCGCGCGTCGTGCAGCGGCGTACGGTGGCCCCCGGCGTGCGCGGTGCGCAGCGTATCGAGCGACATCGCGCGCACGGGATAGGCTCGCGTCACGAGGTGGTAGAGCAGGACGCCGACGGCATAGATGTCGCTCTGGACCGTGGCGTCGGACTCGCCGCTCACGAGCTCCGGCGCCAGGTACATCGGTGTGCCCGTCATGCGCGCGCGTGGGGAAGGCTCCGCGCCGTCTAGGAGCCGACCCGCGCCGAAGTCCATGAGAACGACGCGTCCGCCGTGCTCCCGCATCACGTTCTGCGCTTTGAGGTCGCGATGCACGAGGCCCGCGCCATGCACAGCGGCCAGGGCCCGACACAGGTCTTGGCCGATGAGCGCCGCTTCGCGCGCGCTATATGGTCCCTGCCGGGCGAGCAACGCTGCAAGGGTGCTGCCGTGGACGAACTCCATCCACAACCCGACGCGGTCGTCGTGCTCTTCCACGCCGTAGACGGTCACGACATTCAGGTGTCGGATGCGCGCGAGCGTGCGGCCCTCGTGCAGGACGCGCTGGACCAACCGTGTGCGCGACGCCTCCGGCCGCAGCAGCTTCAACGCCACGTCGCGGTGGAGCCGCGTGTCGTGCGCGCGATAGACCTCGCCAAACGTCCCTTCGCCCACCTTCTCCACGAGCTCGAGATGTCCCCAGCGCTCCGCTGATCGTGCGGGGGGCTCCGGTGGCGCCACGGGAGGCGGCGGCTTGGCGACGGACTTCGCCGTGGGCGGTGCGGGTTGCGCAGGCGGCGCGGGCTGAGGGGCCGGCGCGGGCGCGGCCGCCGGCGGCTCCGGCTCCCCTGCCACGCTGCGGTGCAGGTCGGCGATGCCGGCGAGCAACCGAAGTTGCCGAAGCAGACGCCGCTCCTCCTCGCTCAAGGCGGCCGCCTCGAGCGCCTCCCAGTTCACCTCAGAGCCGTCAGCAATGGACGATGCTGTGTCGAGGACCTTGTCCTGATCGGCGGACATGACTGAGTTTAAACACTACACGAAAATTGGGGCGCTACAGCAGAGGTCGAGACCCGAGGCGAAGGAACCACGGGCGAGGGGGGGCAAGGACAAGGACGAGGTGCCCAACCCGATCGGGGGAAGCCGCGCGCGCAAAGCGCTGCGGCCCGCGAGCGCGACAGGTTCGGCAGCCCCGGCCTTCAGGCCTGGGATAGACTTCGTCGCCGCGTACGTCATCCAAACGCCGGTGTCGACTCGCAAGCCAGGCGCATCTCGACACGCGCACGGCCAAGCTTGGCCTCCCAGTCCTCGCCGTCGGCCATCAGCGCCGCGGCCACGAATTCACCTGCTCGAGGCGCGCTCCGCGTGCGGCGCGCCGCCACATACTTATCGAGCGCCTCCACGATGCTTTTCAACGTCGGCGATGCCTGCCGACGCTTGCGTGGCTCGGCGGCCGGGCGCTTCGACCGCTTTCGCTGGCCCGCCGACTTTCTCGCCTTGGATGCGACCTTCGGAGGCCGCTTCTTTGCGGCTGCCCCTTTTCGTGCTCTGCGACTCTGAGTAGCTTTCTTTGCCATGACACCTCCCCTTGATGATCAATTCGACTGCCAGATTCTACTCGCCGCTCGGTCAGTTACATAGCTTGCTGCAGATCAGCCTCCACACGGGCCAGGAGTCCGGCAAATCGCCCATCTGACCGTAGTCGGTCGACATGGGGATCGACAGCGAGGAACCTGACGCCCCGTTCCTCCACGGCTTCTTCAAGCCAGCGAAAGGCCTCGTCGGTCTTCCCGAGGCTAGCGTACAAATAGGCAATCGCGTACGAACGCACGGCGTCGCTGCTCAAGCTCCGCGTGTGTAGAAGCTCTGCGAGGATCTGGCTGGCCTCCGCGTCCCGACCAGCCGCCGCCAGCGTCTGCCCGTATTCTGACTGCAACGTGCTCCACTCCACATCGAACCGTCGAATGCGCTCGCTCGGGACACTCGCTTTCTTCGCGTTGAGCGCATCAACACAGCTTCGAAGGGAACGTTCGAGGTCAGACTTGGCTCGATACGCGGCACACAATTGGAGATGGGCCGTACGGTGTTCCGGATCGCTCAGCAGCGCGCGCTCGAATGCCCGAATCGCGGCGTCATAGTCGCGACCATAGTAGTCGATCAGGCCGTCGTAAACGACGAATGTCGCCGAGAGGGGGTCGAGCCGACGCCCGGTGGCTGACACTCCACGGGCATCATCGGTGCGCCCCAGCGCCAAGAGCAGGACAGCAAACTCGAGACGCGTGGCTTCGTCCGCTGGATTGAGCTCGAGGGCACGCACATAGGAGTCTCGCGCGGTGTGGAGATTCCAATCGATTTGGTCCGCGATGGACGCCAGCACGCCATGCGCTTCCCCGGTGTTTGGATCGATCTGCAAGGCGCGCCCGGCGGCGTCTCGCGCCCGCTCGATCATCTGTGCCCGGTCAATGCCGGCAGGGAACGCACGTCGCCAGAAGTACGCGCGTGCAAGCGCAGCCCACGCCGGAGCGTAGACGGGATCGTGAGCCGTGGCCTTCTCCAGTAACTTGACCGCTTGCTGATAATCATAGTGCAGTAGGTGGTAGCGGCCCAGCAGATAGGTCCGATAGGCTTCATCGTCGGTTGTCGCCGGCGCTTGGGCAGCTTCCGCTTGCCGCCTCGCTTCCACGACCCGCAACACGTGTGCGACGGCGTCATGCTGGAGCTTGGACACGCGCCCGCTCGGCTGTTGCAGTGGCCAGCGCCAGGATGACGCTCCCACGCCCGCACGAACGAGTCTGATTGTTGCAAAGCCACCGCCGTCGTCCTCGTACGCCTCGCCCTCGACGAGGTACTGCGCGCCCAGCTTCTGGAGCAGCTCTTGTGCGCCGATGTTCTCCGGCAGCCGCTCAACGGTGTTGACCGGCATCACCGTGACCGCCTTTGTCGCGCGGGCCACCTCGGTAGCGATTTCAGCAGTCAGACCGGCTGCGAAATAGCGGTCGTCCGCGGTCGGCGCGGTCAGCGGCCGGACCGCAAGGAGGGGTGTGTCATCCGCAGACATTCCTTGGTTCCCGCCACGACGAAGAGACATCAACGCCACGCCAATGCCAAGGCAGAGCAGCACGCCAAGGGAGACAACGAGCGCGAGCTGGCGCGTGGTCCATCCATGCAAGAACCCAGGTGGCACAGCTGCCGTCGCAGGCCGCTCCTGGATCGCGGGCGAAGGTTCCTGAACGGCAAGCGACGTGGCGAGCGCCTTCTGGAACGCACCCGCGCTTCGATAGCGCTGCTCCGGCTCTGGCTCAATCGCGCGTTCGAGCGCGGACACGAACGTCTGCGGCAAGTCTTGACGCAGATCGATCAACGACGTGCGCTCCCCTTTCTCATGTTTCTCGCACAGCTCGTCGTAGCTCGACGCCTCCACCGGGAAGTGTCCCGTCACCAGATGAAACAGCAACACCCCAAGCCCGTACACGTCGCTCTGCGCGGTTGAGGACTCGCCCTCGATGACTTCTGGCGCAAGGTAGAGCGGCGTGCCAGTCACCCGTCCGGCTCGTCCAAGCCGTGGCACACGTTGGCGCTCGCCCGCACCAAAGTCCATTAAAACGAGGCGCCCACCCTCCTCGCGCATCACGTTCTGCGCTTTCAAGTCGCGATGAAGGAGGCTGGCCCCGTGGACGGCGGCCAGCGCGCGACACAAGTCCTGGCCAATCAGCGCTGCTTCCTCGGCGCTGTACGGTCCGCGGGTCGTCATGATGTTGGCAAGCGTCTCGCCGCGGATGAGCTCCATCCAAAGACCAACGCGGCCGTCGTGCTCCTCGGCGCCGTACACCGTGACAACGTTCTGATGGCGAACGCGCGCGAGAATGCGTGCCTCGTGCAGCATCCGCTTGGCACGATCGGCAGCGTTGCCACGCTCGACGCGCCACAGCTTCAGAGCCACGTCGCGACGCAACCGAATGTCGCGTGCACGATACACCTCGCCGAAGCTGCCCTCGCCGATCTTCTCGAGCAGTTGCAGGGGCCCCCATGTCGCAGGCCCTGGTTCACCCGCAGCCTCGGACTCAGGCTGCTCCAACGCATGCCGCCATGCGTCGCCACTGGCCGGCTCCCGCGGCACTGCCCCCTCGGCGAGCTCGGTGTCCGGCACGCTGCGGTGCACGTCCGCAATGCCGGCAACGACGCGAAGCTGCCGGAGCAGACGCCGGTCGCTCTCACGTGAGAGCGCCCGATCGATCTGCTCCCAGTCGATCTCCGCCCCGTCGGCCACTGAAGCCGCTGTATCGTTCAGATCGACGGCAAGATTGCTCATGATCGAATCATTAGAAAGTCGCGGGCACGTGGTAGGGAGGAGACCCCTTTCCGCAGGCCAGCGTCACGCGTGCCTTGCACTGTTCGAGAGTTGTGATGACCCGAACGAGCTCTCGGCTCGCAGCAGGTGTGAGCGCTGGCTTCTTCAGCAAGCGCTTCAGCGCGTTGGCGCGCTCATCGATAACAGCCACCAGGGGGTGGAGCGACTCTGGACAAACACCCGGCTGCTCCCACCGGGCGCCTTTGGCGGATCGAGTCGCCACGCGACGACGTGCACTGCCCTTTCTCGCCGTCTTGCTCTTGCTCATGTCCCCTCCTGATAGTCGTTAACGATGGTCGTCCCGACTGATCGCGGCAGCGATTCCCAGTCTCGACAGATACTCGTCGAAGCGATGATCGTGGCGGATGCCATCGAGGCGAGGGTCGGCCGCCGTAAACTGCACCTCACGCAAGCGCTCCTCGAAGGCTTCGTCTAGCCAACTGAACGCTTCATCCACATCGCCCAGGCTCGCGCGAACCAGAGCGAACCTGTAGGCGGACACAGCATCTGCATTCTGCTCGCGCCGATCGACGAGCGCAGCAAGGATTGCTTCTGCCTCTGCCCGCTCTCCGAGCGCCGCGTACACTTGTGCGATCTCCGCCTGAAAGCTGTTCCACTCGGGATCGACACCCTCCAACGACGCCTCACCAAGCTCGGCGCGCCTCGTGTCCGCCCCTCGCTGGCACGCTTCGCGCGCGGCAGCAAGGTCGCCCTGAGCGCGAAGGGCCCGGCACAACCCCACATACGGGGGAATAAGGCCCGGCTCCAGCGAGACCGCCGCGCGAAACTCGCGGATCGCGCGAGCATAGTCCCGTGCATAATAGTAGGCCATCCCGGCGTAACCGACCGTTTCCGCCGACAGCGGATTGAGCCGGCGGCCGCGCTCGATCTCGTCGATTGCCTCACTCGTCCGTCCCCGCGCTGCAAGAAACATGGCGAGCTCGAATCGCGCCACAACATCGCTCGGGTTCGACGCCAGCGCCATCCGGAACTCACGCTCGGCGCGCTCCCAGTCCCAGTCCTCCGTAAAGGCGATATCTGCCAGGACCGCGTGCGCTTCGGGCACGTCCGAGTCGAGCTCCAATGCCTTTTGACTCGATAGCCGGGCGGCTTCGATCGCCTCACGTCTCGTCTGCTGCACACCCAGTGACCAGAAGCGCCACAAGTAGACCTTGCCGAGCTCGGCCCACGCGTCCGCGAAGTCGGGCTGCAAGCTCCTTGCCTTGTTGAGGTATCCGATGGCTTCGTCGTACCGGCGTTGCGAGAACGCGTATCGCCCTCGCAGATATGAGTCATACGCATGCTCATTCACGGAAGCCTGACCAGCATCCGGCTTTCTCGTGCTCAGCCTTTCCGCGACGGTCCGAGCGATGTCATCCCGCAATCTCGAGAGCTGATCGTTCGGTCGCGTGAGCTGCTGGCGCCAAATCGGCGAGTCCGCACCGGCCCGGAGCAGTTGCACCCTGGCCGACGTGCTCTTGGAGCTCCGATCAATGGTGCCTTCGAGCAGGTACTCTGCGCTCAAGGCATGCAGCACGGTCGGACCGTCGGTTGCTGCGGGGAGCGTCCGAAGTGCATCGAGTGCGGCGACATCGAACCCGCCGCGCAACAAGCTGAGCTCCCGATGAACTTGCTCGCTCAAGCTGTTGGCCACGTGGCCGGATCCAGCCGTCGCCGATTCGAGTAGCCGAATGGCCAACAGAGGAAGGGCGGGCTCGCCTGGCGTGGACGGTACGCTCCGCGACCGGCTGACCACCCATAACGCGAGAAGCGCCAGCGTCAGAACGGCGGCAGCGCCGAGGAGGCGGCCGTACGAGCGCCAATGAAGCCACGGCCGAGCCGAGCCAGGCCCCCGCAGCACCGATGCCTGTGTCTCGTCCGTTGTCGTGACGACGGGCTGCTCGAGGCCGAACGCTCGACCGAGCGCACGCTGCACAACGCCGACACTTGCATATCGCCGCTCGGGCTCGACCTCGAGCGCGCGCTCGACGACCGACACGAAGCTATCGGGCAAGTCGGGCCGAACGTCGTGCAAGTTCGTGTGGGTGCGATGCGCGTGCTTCGAGCGCAGCTCCTCGAGCGTCTCCGCCTCGACCGGAAACCGGCCGGTCACCAAATAGAACAGCAGCACACCCAAGCTGTAGATGTCGCTCCGAACGCTTGCCGGGCCACCCGCGAGCACCTCCGGCGCCGTCGAGAGCGGCGTGCCCGTCACACGCACACGCCCGCTCCGCGTGGGCCGATCGCGCAACTCGCCCGCGCCGAAGTCCATCAGGACGACGCGCCCGCCCTGCTGGCGCATCACGTTCTGCGCCTTGATGTCACGATGCACGAGGCCGGCGGCGTGCACGGCGGCGAGCGCACGACACAGGTCCTGACCGATCAGTGTTGCCTCGCGCGCGCTGTACGGACCGTCGCGCGCCACCGAATCGGCCAACGTCCGGCCCTCCACGAGCTCCATCCACAACCCGACGCGCCCACCGTGCTCCTCGGCGCCAAACACGGTGACGACGTTCTGATGGTGAACACGCGCAAGCGCACGACCTTCGTGCAACAACCGCTCCGCCAGCGACGTGCGTGTGCGGGCATCGGCTCGCAGCAGCTTCAGCGCGACGTCACGTGACAGCCGCGTGTCGTACGCACGATAGACCTCGCCAAAGCTGCCCTCCCCCACCTTCTCCAACAAGTGGAGGTGCCCCCACACGTTGGGTGGCCGAGAGTCTGGACGCGGCGGCTCGGCAGTGGCTTGATCATCACGCGCAGGCGACCGCGTGAGCGGAAGCACGCGACCACCCGGCCGCGCAGGCTCCTCCGAGATCGTGGTCCACACCTCATCTATGTCCAACGGACGATAGTCTTCCTCATCGTCCGAGGTCGATCGATGGAGGTCGGCAACCCCCTGGACGACGCGGAGCTGGCGGAGCAGCCGGCGCTCCGCCTCGCTCGACACCGCGTCATCGGTGTCGTCCCAATTGATGGGGCTCCCGTCCGCGAGGGAGGCAGCCATGTCCAAGAAGCGATCCGTTGCCATGCGTACTGAAGCTCCGCCTCAAACCGCCGACCGAGCGCCAATCTCCTCCCGTGAGGCGTCGTCGTCGCGCGCATTCTCGTCCTGCCGACGAGCGCCGGCGGGAAGGCTGACCATCACTCGAGCGAGTCGTAGCAACGCTCGGCTCACGGCGACGCGGGCGGCGTCTGGGCTCGGCTTGCCGAGCAACCCAACCATGTCCCGAAACGTGTATTGCAGCTCCACACGCGCGACAATCAGCTCACGATCCGATGGCTTGAGCTGCGACAGCGCCACCTCGTAGCGCTCGACCGCCTCCCGACCTATCGCCACCTCGAGGGGCGACGCTTGACTGTCGAGCTGCTCCTCCGAGATCTCGGCGCACATCGGCCGCCGCCGCGCTCGGCGAATGACATCGCGAATGCGATTCTCGACGGCCTGTCTGAGATAGGCCAGCAGGCCGCCGGCGTGCCGGCACTCGAACTGATCCAGGCGCCGCAGCGTGCGCAGCACCGTGTCCTGGACAATGTCGTTCGTCTCGACCAGATCGCGCGCAAATGCCGGGACCCGTCCGTGCGCCCACCGCGCGAGCGGCGGCAGGCAGCGTTCGAACAGCAGATTGATGGCATCGGGATCGCCGGCGCGCCCACGCGCGAGCAGCGTTTCTGTAACGCTCATGGCGCCGACGGTGCGAGTGTTGGTCTCTTGTTGCGCTAGTCCGGACGAAATCACCGCGCGCTCCTCCCCGCGCTGCCGAAGCGCGGCGCAACGCGCTGGCACCGCCGCGCCGCGCTCCCGCGCACCTACAGCTTGTAACGCTTTGTCGTCGCTCGCCGAACAAGATGACGGGCGTCGGAACTAAGCTCGAGTATTGGACGGACATCGGGATACGGGCCGCATGCTACACTGCGCTCGCGGTGCGCACGTGGATCCTCATCGCCGTCGGCGGCGCTCTTGGCGCTGCGGGCCGCTACGCGCTGGCTGGCTTCGTGATGAATTGCGTCGCGCCGTTCTTTCCGTGGGGCACGTTCGTCGTGAACCTCCTCGGGTGCTTTCTCTTCGGTGTGACGTTTGGGCTAGCCGAGGAGCGCTTCGTCCTCGGCCCTTCCACTCGGGTGTTTCTCCTGATCGGCCTCCTGGGCGGCTTCACGACGTTCTCGAGCTTTTCGTTCGAGAGCCTGCAACTCCTTCGGGACGGCGAGATGGGGCGCGCGGCGTTCAACGCAGTCGGCCAGGTCGTCGGCGGGGTGGCCGCCCTCTGGCTTGGCTTGACCCTGACCCGACTTCTGTGAGGTGCTCGTGCGGATTCCCAGGGAAGGGAGGCTGCTGCGAATCTTCATTGGCGAGACCGACCGCTGGCACGGCCGGCCGCTCTACGAGGCCATCGTCGAGGAGGCGCGCCAGCGCGGTCTGGCGGGCGCCACCGTCTGGAAGGGCTTCATGGGCTTCGGCGCGCACAGCCGCGTGCACACCACGAAGATTCTGCGCCTGTCCGAAGACCTCCCTGTGGTGATTGAGATCGTCGACGCCCCGGAAAAAATCGAGTCGTTCCTGCCCGACCTCGACACGATGATTGAGGAAGGCCTCGTGACCGTCGAGCGTGCGGAGGTGGTGCTGTATCGCGCGCCGCAGAAATCGACGGACGAGCCGCGCGGGCGAGGGGCCTAACGGCTCACGAGTGCTTCACCCGCCTCCACGAGGCTCCGGTACTGCTTCCAGCCCACGAAGTTGCCGTCGCGCACGGCCTCGGCGCAGGCGGTGGCGACGTGCTCGAAGGGGCTCATGTGCCGATCGGCCAGCAGGCGCTCGTAGAGGTCGACATCCTTCTGGATATCGCGCTGTCCGAAGTGCGTGAGATAGCTCACGCGCGCGCAGCGCGCAACCGCGACCTTGCGCTGCACCTCCGACGGTACCTCCCGGTCGTCGTCACGGATGAACGGCAGGTGCCACGCGCCCGCCGGGACCGGCTGGGGCGTCGATTGCTCGTACGCCCCGCGCATCATCTCGGCCAGTGTGCGCAGCTCCGGCTGTGCGTCTCGATGACATCTGAGGGCAAAGAAGTTCTCATACGTCGTGCCGGACAAGACCACCGTGATCCACATCCACGGCTCGAGCATTCGATTGACGATCTGCTTGTGGCCGCCCAGCTCCAGAAGGCGGCCCGCGGTCGCCACGGCCTGGTCGCGCGCCTCGAGCCAGAGGCGTCGAGCTTCCTCTTGTTCGATCGACGCCAGCTCCTCCCGCGCCTGCATCCCCGCCTGGTTCTTCCCCCACCAGACGGGCACCGCGGGCTCGGTGACCACCTGCTCGACGAGCTTCCTGACCGGAATGGCCCGCGAGCTGGAGGAGTTGCGGCTGAACACCCGGTGCGTCAGCAGCTCCGCATGCACAAAGCGTGGATACGTGAGGACGAACGTCGTCAACCGACATCCGGCGGGCGAAACGCTGTCGAGGAGGACCTCAACGCGATAGGGCATCAGTAGTGGGCAGTATGACCGCGGCCCTAGCCGCGGTCGGCGACGACGACGTGGTTACGGCCGCCGGCTTTGGCGAGGTAGAGCGCGCGATCGGCAGCCGCGTACAACCCATCAGGGTGCGGCATTGAATCCTCCAGCACCGCGACACCAAACGAGCAGGTGATGCGGCTGGTCGTGCCGGAACCACTGAAGGCGAGCCGCTCGATCACCTTGCGCAGCTTCTCGGCGAGCGCGCGCGCGCCGTCGGCATTGGTCTCGGGGCACAGCACCGCGAACTCCTCCCCTCCCACGCGCGCGAGCACCTGCTCCTGTCGAATGAGCTCCTCGACCGCGCGCGCCAAGCCACGGAGCACGGCATCGCCGCCGAGATGTCCGAATGTATCGTTGATGCGCTTGAAGTGGTCGACGTCGAAGAGCACCAGCGCGAGGGCCCGGCCGTAACGTCGTGCTCGTGCAAACTCTCGCTCGAGCTCCTGCTGGAACTTGCGGCGGTTGTACAGGTTCGTGAGCCCGTCGCGAATGACGAGCTCGTAAATGGCCTCGTGGTAGGCGTTCTCGGTATCCGCCTCGTGCAAGAACTTGAAGACCACGGCACCCACCTGAAAGCGGTCGCCACTTTGGAGCGGCCGAGCCTCCACCACCTGCTCCTCATTGAGGTAGGTGCCGTTGCGGCTCCCGAGATCCGCCAGCATGATGACATCGTCACGGTAGGTCAGTCGTGCATGGCGGCGCGAAATCGACGGCACCTCGGGAAAGCTGATCTCGGTCTGCAACGACCGCCCGATCTCCAACACCGAGCCCGGCGTGACGCGATAGCGTCGGCCAAGCGACCGGGGATCCGGGTGTGCGATGACGATGAGATTCGCCTCGGCGCCACGCCCGCGATACTGTTCGCCGAGCGCCGAGTCATGGACCGTCATTTCCATGCTCGAGGCGAGCGGCAGCACGTCGGTCGCCGAGCGTGGATCCGGCCAGTTAGCTCTGTCTGTCACGTCGCCTCCCCCTAGGCAGTCGTGACCCGCCGGGCCGCACGCGAGCGGGCCGACGAAGGGCATGACGAACATCGCTCGAGCACATCGGATGTGACGATCATCGCGCGAAGGCGGCCGTCCCCGGCGACCGATGGACCCATCCACAGATATAGCAGCGCCTTCCGCACGGCCCGAGGGGAGGCGAGCCGAGTGTTGCGGTCCGAAGCCTGCGCCGCGCGCGTGGCCGCAAACCCAACGCGTCCACAGCACCAAACAGCCCCTGATGATAACCCTGTTCAGGACCGGCGCGACAACATTGTGCTGATGTGCCCCTGCCCCCCTACCTGCTGTCCATGGCAGACTGACGACATGCCGATCGCAGGGGGTCTTGCGGCGCGCGGCGCCCGCAGGGCGCTGGTGTCGGTCGCCGTCGTGTTTTGGCCCGCGTGCGCTCAGCCGCTCCTCGAGCCGACGTTCGTCCCAATCGCTGGCCCGGGCGCTCAACAGCAGGCCTCCGCTCCAGATACCCTAGAGGACTACCCCACCGCCCTCGCGGCAATCGTCGATGTCCTGGAGAGCGAGCTGAAGCTGCCCCGTCCAGAGGTCACGCTCGTGCTGTTTGCCAATCGGCGCAGCTTCGAAGCCGGCCTCTTGTCGATTGGCTACCCCCGCGAGCTGGCGCGCGACGCGTCGGCGTTTGGCGCGATTGGAGGCGCTCGCGCGATCCTGGCCAACGCCGGCATCCTCGACACGCTACCGTGGCCGGACCGCGTGCGGCTGCTTGCTCACGAGCTCACCCACTCGGTCCAGTACGTGCTGGCTGGCGGCGAGCGTGGTCGGTCGGATCAGTGGCTCCGTGAAGGCGTCGCGGACTGGGTGGCCTTTCAAACGACGGCCGCATTGGGCTACATGTCGTACGGAGAGTCGCGCCGGCACCTGCTGGAGCGGCTCGCATCCGCGCCGCCTGGGCTCACACCGGCCCCGCTCGACGAGCTCGCCACGTTCCCGCAGTGGGTCGCAGCACAACGCACGTACCACGACGTGCCGCTCTATACGCAGGCCTTTCTGGGCGCAGAGCTCCTCATCCAGCAGTACGGCTTCGAGAAGGTGTCCGAGTACTTCGCGCGCTTTGCTTCCTCCGATGACCGGCAGTCCAACTTCCGCGCCACGTTCGCTCGAGACCTCTCCGACTTCGAGCGAGCGTTCGAGAAACGGTGGTATGAGGAGCTCATCAGTCGGCAGCCGTTGCGGTAGACTGTGCGCATGCGTCTACGGCTTGTCGTCGCCATGGTGTCGCTGCTGGTCATCACGGTGCCTACGGCTGCGCAGCGCACGCAAAAACCGCCGCTCCATGGTCGCCACTGGATGGCGATCACGGGCAAGCCGCTCGGCGCGACTGCCGGCGCCATGATCCTGCAGCAGGGCGGCAACGCCGTCGACGCGACCTGCGCCATGCTGGCCGCCGTCTCCACCATGTGGGACACGCTCGGCTGGGGCGGCGAGACGCAAGCGCTCGTCTACAACCCCCACACGAAGAAGGTGATTGGCATCAACGCGCTCGGCGTCGCACCGACCGGCGCCACGCCGGAGCTCTTCAAGAAACAGGACATGTCCTATCCGCCGGAATATGGCCCGCTCGCGGCGGTCACACCTGGCACGCCCGGTGGGCTGCTGGTCATGCTTGCCGAGTTCGGCACATTGAGCGTGAAGGAGGTCCTCGCGCCTGCAATCGAGCTGGCCGACGGCTACCCCATCGAAGCGCAAGCGGCCAACGCCATGGAGCGGCACAAGAAGCGAATTCAGGAGTGGCCGTACTCGCGACAAGTGTTCTTGACGCACCCGGGCGAGGAGCGCGAGGCGCCGAACGCCGGTGAGATCTTCGCGCAGCCGGATCTCGCCGCAACGCTCCGCAAGCTCGTCGAGGCGGAGCAACAGGCGCTGCAGGCTGGCAAGAGCCGCAAGGAGGCTATCCAGGCGGCGTACGATCGCTTCTACACGGGCGATATCGCCAAAGAGCTCGTGCGCGGTACAAAGGAGCAAGGCGGCCTCATCACCCTGGACGATCTCGCGCGCTGGCAAGTACGTCTCGAGGAACCGGTCTCGACGCGCTACAAGGACATCGACGTCTACAAGCTCACCGTCTGGACGCAAGGCCCGGCGCTGCTGCAAGCGCTGAACATTCTGGAGACCCTCGACCTCCCGAGCATGGGATACAACAGCGCGCGCTACATCCACGCGTTGTACCAGACCATGAATCTCGCGTTTGCCGATCGCGACTTCTACTACGGCGATCCGTACGTTCCACCGGAGGAACCGGTCGACGGACTGCTTTCGAAGGAGTATGCACAGGCGCGGGCCAAGCAGATCGACTGGGAGCGGAACGACCCGGACATCAAGCCGGGGGACCCGTATCCGTACGGGGGCACGACGAACCCGTTCCGCGATCTGCTGGACAAGTGGACCGCCCCGCCGCCTCCGACGCGGCCCACCACGGCCACGCAAGACGTGTCGATGGCGCGTGTGGAGCGCTCGTTCGACGAGGGCTTCCGGGCGGGGACGACCTCGATCGTCGCGGCAGACAAGGAGGGGTGGCTCGTCTCAGTGACACCGAGCGGCGCCTGGATTCCTGCCGTGATTGCCGGCCGCACGGGCATCGGCCTCAGCCAACGCATGCAGCAGTTCGTGCTCGACCCCGCCAGCGGTCCATTCAACGTCGTCGAGCCTGGCAAGCACCCGCGTGTGACGCTCACGCCGAGCCTCGCGCTCAAGGACGGCCGTCCGTACTTGGCGTTTGCCGTGCAAGGCGGCGACACGCAGGATCAGAACCTGCTCCAGTTCTTCTTGAACGTGGTGGAGTTCGGGATGACCGTGCAGCAGGCCACGGAGGCGGCCAACATCACCAGCTATCAGATGCGCAGCTCATTCGATGATCACCGCGCCGAGCCGGGCCGCCTCACGCTCAACCAGTCCGTGCCACCGTGGGTCATCGCCGAGCTGCGCCGCATGGGCTACCGTACGGAGTTCTCCGAGCGCACGTCAGGTCCAATCAACGCGATCTTCCTGGACACAGCGCACGAAACGATGTGGGGCGGCTCCAGCAACGACGGCGAGGACTACGGCATCGCGTGGTAGAACAAAGTGACGAGTGACGAGTGACGAGTGACGAGTGACGAGTGACGAGCAGGGCAGGGTCGACGCGGGGGCTAACGACCAGCGCCCACGCTGGAAGCTCCGAGCTCGGCGTAGGTCGTCAGCCCCGAAGTTGGTCCTGCCCGTCACTCGTCACTGACGTCGTCAGCCCCAACGCCGACCCTGCCCTTCTCGTCCCGTAGCAGCGGTGCGGTGCCGACCTTCACGACGTGAGCGCGCGCGCGATCAGCGTCTGTAGCCGCCTCCGAACGTCGGCCTGCGTCTCGTCGTGTGCCGCGAGATCCTCGAGCTCACCCAGTGTGAATGTCTCCATCAGCTGTTTGCCATTCAGCCTGGCAATCAAGAGCCGGGTGAGATCCCTGGCGTCCGACCATTCCGTGGCGGACACACGGGCGCCCTTCTCGCCCGCCAGCGTGTGAAGTTGATCCACGATCCAGTGCTCGCCAATTTGCTGCTGTTTTCGCATCGACGCTCGGCTTCTCGGGCGGGGCTGTGCACAAATAGGGCGGGAGCTCGCGACTTTCGTTCCGTGCGTCCCGAGCAACAGGCACTGGTGACCGCGTCGAGCACGAACTGTCCGGGCCCATCCTCCCCCAAAACGGCACAGACCGCTTGCGGGGACAAACGTCTTCACCATAGCTCAATTGATGAGTTAGGTCAACGTCCACTGCACCATCGTCCCGCTCATGACGTCGGCTCGCAAGCTGGGTATTTTCGGCCTGCGCACGAACAGACCATAGGTCGCTTTCCCGTGCTACTAAAGTCCTGCCGCAAGCTGAACTGTTTCACCGAGAGAGCGCCCTTCGAAACTGGGGAAAATCCGGCAGTGCCTGAGAACGAATCCTGACTGCGCGCTCCGGCCGTTTCTAATTGCTTAGAAGAACCCACTGTTTGTCGCGGAAAACCGTCCGGCACTGTGCCAACTGAAGCCGGGTACAGCATTTGCCTACGTGTAATGGCGCTCGATCGGATTCATAGGAAACAGGGTGTAACAGACGCATATGCGAAATCTCTCAATCGTTGGACTGCCGCTTGTTGGCGTACTGTGCTTTGGCGCGCCGGTCTTGGCAGAAGCAGAACAGGAAGCGGTGGTCTCGACGCCCCAGGACAAGGGCACGGCGGTCTCAGAAGTGGAGGATCGCCTGGCAGCGATCTCAACGGAAATGGAGCGAGGGGCGGCAGTGGCCGGAACGGCCAATCAGTTCCCACCGATCCCGCGAGCGAGCTGGACACCAGGTCCGACCGAAGACGATCCGCTGTTTACAGCCGTCCGCGTCGGCATGCTGGCGTCACAGGTCATGGATCTCAGCACGACGACGTACGGCATCGGAACGGGTACCGTCAAAGAAGCCAACCCGTTCATGCGCTGGGCCGCAGACGATCCGCTGGTGCTCGCCTCGATGAAGCTAGGCACGGCGGCAGGGCTGGATTGGACCATCCGCAAGCTGTCCAAAAGCGGCCACCGAAAGACAGCAATCATTCTGGGCATTGCCCTTACGACTGCCTCTATGGGGGTCTCCATCCACAATATGAACGAGATCCGCGGCGCGCAGCGGTAAGTCAGCCCGGCGTGTCGGATTGAGAACAGCGCACGGCGCGGACTCGCTCGACGAGATACAAACGCCGTGCGCCATCATCCGCAAGCCGCCGCAGGAGAAAGGCCTCGTTGAGAAACCGTTCCATCTCCAGTGTGGCGCGCTTGCGATCCAAAACGACGTAGCGGGCTGCGCAGGCGAGACTCGAGACAGCTCCGGCCCGCCGCCCTCCCGCTGTCTCCGGCAACGCATCGGTCGCGTCGCTGGACAGCTGCAACAGGCGACGAAGCACCGGATCGTGCGCGTAAGCCGCCTTCACTCGCGGCGACAGCCGCGCCACGAAACCGCCGAAGATCGGCCGCCCGTGAATGGTCTGATAGAACAGCACTCGGTGATTCAATCGGCCGCGTGCTCCAAAGCCATCGCGCACGCCAAGCGGGACGTCGAGCACGGCCCCCGCCGGTAGTCCCTCGAAACGCTCGTATATCGGAGGCGTATCCAGCCGCAGCACGGGGTACGGCGCTGGTAGGTAGTCGATGAGCGTGAGGACGATCGCGCCAGTGCCCAGCATCCATCCCCGTCTTCCCTTCCGGAGAGTCGCCACCACCATAGCGGCGAGGAGGGCGACCGCCAGCAATGAGACAACGAAGGCGCGTCCCGGGATACGCGCATTCGACAGCACCGGCACGAAGCGAAGCAGCGTTTGCGGCAGCATGACGCCGCTGTTCGCCCCGAGCACCATGAGATATGGGCCGAGCGCCCAGAGGGTGAAGAACGCCGCAATCCAGAGCCACCGTCGCACGTCGTCCACATGCCGGTATCTGACCCACGCCACGCCCAACAGCGCGAGCGGTACGCCGCCGAGCCACGCGGCGCTTTCTGCCCGATTGATACCGAAGCTGTCGTAGACCGCCGAGACCGCACCACCCCACCAGGGGTGGAGAGGATTGCCGAGCAGTAGGCTGCCCACGTCGATGCCAGATGGTGCGCTGCGCCAGTGATACGCCTGCGATGCGTAGTCGCCTTCGAGCCACAATTGCGTGCCTGCCATGATGAGCGGCGCGAGGAGCAGCGCCGCAACGCCCAGGGCGAGCGCGAACAGATGCAACGGTGGGCCGTGAAGATCCGACCGCCGGATCTCGATCGTTGGCCAGGCCCAGACGAGCAAGAGAGCCGCGAACAGCACACCAGTGGCGACCCTGGCGTTGAAGGTGTGATGGAAGCTGACGTGCACGCCACCAAGCCGCAGCTCTCCACCGCCGGTCGACGCGATGTACAGAATCGCCGCTACGACGATGATGAGCATTGCCACGAGGGCCGTCGCGACCCGACGTCTTCTCGGCGTCAGGGCGCTCCTGACGAGGGTGATCCGGCTGCAGCGCAGCAGCACGTCTCCTCCACCCAGGAGGAGACCAAAGACCAGGTAGTAATAATCGAGATAACCCAGAGCGCCGACAATCGTCCCAACCGCCACGGCGGCGCGCAACGTGGGTCGTCGATGTAGCGCGTCGAGCGCGACGATCAAGAGCGGCAGCCCCCAAGCCGAGAGGACATTCAGATGGCCGTTCAGGCGCATCATGAGGAACGGCGCGCCGGCAAACACGACACCTGCCAAGGCGGCCGCCAGGCGATCACGCGCCAATATCAGTGCCGCGGCGTAGGCACAGATGCCGTTCAGGAAGATCGTTGCCAGCACCGCGAGGTTGTACTGCGTTACGACGCCGGCGCCGGGCAGCAGCAGCACGGTGGGATACGCGGGAATCCAGCTTGCCGTGTGAAGCACGAGACTCGTGCCCAGTGGCGCGAATAGGGCGGGCGTCCAGATCGGCGACGCGTCAGACCAGAGCGCTTGATGTGCCCACCAGAAGTTCCACGCAGAGGCGACGTTGTCGCCAGCGGCAACGCCCAGGAGGCCGTCGGGCAGGTGCCGGCAAAGCGGATAGCTGAAGGCAAGCGAGAGCGCAATGAAGAAGCCAATTGCCGGCACGTGCGCCGCCCGTCCTCGCCAACCGACCGGCCGGAGAGCCATCACCTGCGCCAACGCCTCTCCAACCGCGCGGAGAGCCCGTCCATCGTGTCATCCCCGCGACACGGTCTCGCCACCCTCGGGGAGCATGTCGCGGAACGCGGCCCCGAACATCTCCCACACCGTGATGAACAGCGCGGCGATAATCGGACCGACGATGAATCCGGTCACCCCGAAGAGAAAGATCCCGCCGAGCGTCGAGAAGAGAATGAGCAGATCGGGCATCTTGGTGTCGCGGCCGACCAGACGTGGACGCAGCACGTTGTCGAGCGACCCAACGACGAGCGCGCAGAAGAGCGCCAGGCCGAGCCCTTGTGCCACGGCGCCCTGCACGAAGAGCACGATGACGGCCGGCACCCAAACCAACGCGACGCCGACGCCGGGGATGATCGAGAGCACGATCATCAGCGTCGTCCAGAAGATCGCCCCTTCGATGCCCAGCACCCAGAACGCCAGCCCGGCCAGACCGCCTTGCAGGACGCCGATGAGGAGGGTGCCCTTCAACGTGGCGCGTGTCACCGAGGTAAACCTGTCGAGCATCCGCTTCTTGTCCGCCTCTGTCAGCGGCAGATAGGCCAGCGAGGCCTGCAGCATCTGCTTTCCGTCCATCAGAAAGAAGAACATCGCGTAGAGGAGGATGAAGAAGTGGAAGAAGAACACGACCGTGCCGCGTGTCGTCGCTGACAGGGTCTTGAAGAGAAAGGCGCCCAGGTTGCCGACCAGCTCACCGCCGCGGGTGAGCAGCTCGGCGCGGATGGGCTCGACCTCATCGATGAACGGGATCCGGGCCACGTAGGTATCCAACCCGCTGGGCTCTTTGAGCGTGCGCTCGATCCAGGGCCGGACGTTCTCACTGATCTGAAGCGCTTCGTTCGCGACCGCACCCACGAGCCCGAGCAGCGGCACGATGACCAGCGCCAGGAGCAGGACGAGCGTGCAGAGCGAGGCCACCGCGCGGCTTCCGCGCAGCAGACGCTGGAGGCGCAGATAGATCGGGTGGGCGACGCCGGCAAAGATCGCCGCCAGGAGGATCGTCAGCAGAAAGGTCTGAATGAGGGCGAGAAACGCGATGGAGATCGCGACGACCAGCAACAGCAGGAACGTTTTGCGAAAGCGCTCTTCGGTCATGATCCGCAGTGGACCAATCGATTGCGTCCGCGGTCGTTTGCTAGTGTCCTGTGCACCGTTGGCCGCTTCTCCTCTTGCGCTCTACGCGTTCCGAAGATAGCACAGGCGTCTGCGGTCGCTCCGTCGAGAACCAGCCTGATGATGTCCAGCCCAGCCGTCGCCGGTCGACGACGGATACGCCCCGTTCATCTTAGCGTGAGACGGATAGTGACGATTTTGTCGCTATTCCTCCCTGAGCAGTGTCACTGGATCGACACGAGCGGCCTGACGTGCCGGTCGCCAGCAGGCCAGGAGCGTCGTCGTGGCCAGGATGCTCGTTACGAGCACCCAGCTCCACTGATCGCCGAGCGTCACGCCGTACGCCACGCCTGGCGGATATCGTCTAGGACCATTGCGATCTCTCCAATCTTGGATGGTCCATTATGGCCCAAAGTCAGGACGCCTCGGCGAGGCGTCCCTACCTTCCACCGATGGTAGGGCGCGTTCGCCGAACGCGCCGTGCTTCGTCGTGCTCCTCGTCCTCCCCCTCCTCTTCCTCCCATCGGCGGCGCTGGCGCGCACGCCGGCGACGGCGGGCGATGAAGGCCAGCGCAGCGATCGCGAGTACCATCAGCCACACCGATCCTCTTCTGGCAACAACGGGGATCCATACCGTCCAGCGTCGATAAGGCTGCCACGCGCGAGCCGCCGCTGCGTCGGCCGACTCGCCCGTCTCGAGCTCGAAGGCGCGGCGGAACGGCGTGCCGGCCGCCACGTGGCCGGCTATGGCTCCGGGCACGTCGAGACCATGACGACGACGCACGTCCGCGACGAGCACTGCCGCCAGGAGGTACGCCCGCGTTGTCTGCTGCCGCGCGTTCGATCCGAAGAGCCGCTCCACATCACCGATTGCCGGCTCACCCGCGAGCGCAAACAGCAGCCGGGCCCTGTCTGTAATGCCCCATCCAGATTCCACCGACACGGCGACGCCCTCGTGAAACCATCGCGGCAGCGGGTAGGCGCCGGCGCGAGCAGCAAGCGCGAGGTGCACAATCTCGTGACGGACGGTCGATTCGAGCGAGTCGTAGGGATAAGAAGACGCGAGACGCTCGGGAAAGATGACCACGTCGTATGGCGCGAAGGCGCGGCCGACGATCCAAGGTGGCGTTCCGCGCGCGCGGCCATCCGCTTCGGCGATGAGCGTCACGTGAACCCGTGGCGGGAGCTCGAGGCCCGCCTGACCGAGCGCACGGACGAGCTGTTCTCGGTCGACCTGCTCGACACGCTGGGCGGCGCCCGCCAGCGACTTGGGGGCATCAACCGTCAGCTGGAGCTCGGGAGCCGTCGATTGCGACACGAGAAGGCTTGCGAGCAGGACGAAAGCTTGGCTTCCACGGTTGCCGTGCACTGTACGAGCTTAATCCCGGAAAATGGGACCGGGTACCATTTCGGGCGCGAAAAGGTACCCGGTCCCATTTTCCTGCTGTAACATTGCCACGTTGCCCCCTGGAAGCGTTACCCACACGGCATTCTGGAGGTGCAGGCATGACGCGAAAGAAGGCGAGCGATTTCGATCAGGGGCTGCTGGATCTCTTCGACCAGTAAGTGCACGGGCTCATCGACCGTCGCGGGTTCCTGGACGCCGCAGGCAAGTTCGCGGCGGGCGGCATGACGGCAGCCATGTTGCTCGACGCGTTGAATCCGCGATTCGCTGAGGCACAGCAAGTTCCCAAAGACGACGAGCGGCTGAAGGCGGAGTACCTCGAATACCCGTCACCGCAAGGTACGGGGACCATGCGTGGATACTTCGTCCGGCCGGCCAGCGGCTCGGACAAGCTGCCCGGCGTGCTCGTAGTGCACGAGAACCGCGGCCTGAACCCCCATATCGAGGATGTCGCCCGCCGGCTGGCGCTCGAGAGTTACATCACGTTTGCGCCGGACGCGTTGACGCCGTTGGGCGGATACCCTGGGGATGAGGACAACGCCCGGGAGCTGTTCGGCAAGCTCGATCAGACCAAGACACGAGAAGACTTCGTCGCAGCAGTAACGTTCCTCCGGAACCGCCCGGACTGCACGGGGAAGGTTGGCGTCGTCGGCTTCTGTTACGGCGGCGGGATCTCCAACATGCTTGCGACGCGCGTGCCGGACCTCGACGCGGCGGTGCCGTTCTACGGTAGTGCGGCGGACGCCGAGGATGTCGCAAAGATCAAGGCGCCCCTTCTCATTCACCATGCGGAAAAGGACGATCGGATCAACGCCGCATGGCCGGCGTACGAGGCCGCGCTCAAAGCAAGCAGCGTGCGCTACACGAGATACCAGTACCCCGGCACGCAGCACGGCTTCAACAACGACACGACGCCGCGCTACGACGAAGAGGCGGCAAAGCTGGCGTGGCAGCGGACAACCGAGTTCTTCGAGGAGCACCTGCGCGGATAGCGCGAAGCATGACGGCCGCAGCGCAGGCCTGCCCACGCAGCATCGCAGGGGCCTTCCTTCTATGCCCGAGCTGCCCCAGGTCGCGATCTACATCGAGCGCCTCGACGCGCTGATCAACGGTCACGCGCTGGAGCGTGTCCGGCTGACCAGCCTGTTCGTCTTGCGCTCGACGGTACCCCCGATCGATGAGGTCGTCGGCAAGCGGGTCGTGGGCGTCCGCCGCTTGGGCAAGCGAATCCTGCTCGCCATGGAGGACGAGCTCTTTCTCGTTATCCACCTGATGATTGCCGGCCGGCTCCGCTGGCGGAAGCGAGGTGCGGCAGCGCCGGGGCGGGCCGGCCTCGCCGCGTTCGACTTCGCCCACGGCACGCTGCTCTTCACGGAAGCCAGTGCCAAAAAACGCGCCTCCCTGCACCTGGTGCGCGGTGAGGCCGAGGTCGCCGCATTCGATCGCGGTGGCCTCGAGCTGCTCGAAGCCTCGGCGGCGGAGTTCCGTGGCGCCCTTCGCCGAGAGAACCACACGCTGAAGCGAGCCCTGACCGACCCGCGTATCCTGAGCGGGATCGGCAACGCCTTCTCCGACGAGATCCTCCATCGCGCCCAGTTGTCTCCGTTCAAGCAAACCCATCAGCTCGACGCGAATGAGTGCGATCGGCTCTACCGCGCCGCGACGGAGGTTCTGGTCGAATGGATCGAACGCCTGCGCGGTGAAGTCGGCGATGGCTTCCCCGAGAAAGTCACCGCATTCCACGCCGCCATGGCCGTTCACGGCAAATACCGCCAGCCGTGCCCCAGGTGCGGCACGCCGATCCAGCGCATTGTCTACGGAGAGAACGAGGCCAACTACTGTGCGACCTGTCAGACCGGCGGCCGGCTGCTAGCCGATCGCGCGCTGTCTCGGCTCCTCAAGTCGAATTGGCCCAGGACGCTCGAAGAGCTCGAAGAGCGGAAGTCATCGTCCCTCCTCTGAGTGAGCGCCGGGCACTTCTCCGTAGAAGTTCCACTCCGCGCTGGTGTCCCGCGTATGCGGCCGATCGGAGGCCGCCGTCGCGGACGGCCCAGCCTTCGGGTCCGACCCTTTCACCTGAGACGAAATAAGCCGTGTACCGGTACATGGACGGCATTCTGACCTGGCAGTCTGGCCAAACGTTTACGGTGACGATCGGAAGCCTGGATCCCACTCTTCAAATCGCAAACCGTCGTCCGAACCAGGTCAGTGATCCAATGGAGAACGTGCCCGAGGGGTTGGAGGTCTAGCGGGGAACGGTGGTAGGGCCGCCTCGCCGAGGCGGCCGCTATGGAACCTGCTCCTCCTTGCGCCATGCCCGAAACGCCTCTCGCAGCGTGGCGTCGATCGAGCCGCCCTTGGCGCTCGGCTCGAGCCGCCGCAGCATCGCGAGCGTCGTCCGCATTTGCGACACGTAGCGCCGGCAGAACTTGCACATCGCGAGGTGGAGCCTGAACTGCATTCGCTCCCACCACGACAGGTCCTGTTCGAGATAGGCGGTCAGCCGTTCAGTCACGTCTTTGCAGGTCAGCATGGCTTGCAAGGCCTCCACACCATCAGCGTCGCTCCAGCAGGGCCGCAAGCGCGCGCCGGACACGTGTCCGGCCGCGGTGCAGCAAGACACGTTGATTGGTCTCGGAAATCTCGAGAATGTTACAGGCCTCCTCGGCTGGCAGGCCCTCGATGTCTCTGAGCATGACAACCGCGCGCGGGCCGGCAGGCAGGGCGTGGATTGCGGCCTCCAGCGCCCGATGAACCTCCTGACGCAGGACCAGCGCCTGGGGATCGGCCGAGCTCCAGGAGGCCGGCGGTTCGCACCACCGCCCCTGGGTGTCGAACCAGGAGCTCTCCGGCGAGTCGGCGTTCTGCCCCGCCGCAAGCTCGAGATCCGAGAACGGCACCAGACGGCTTTCC
>WHTT01000061.1 GCA_009377605.1 Luteitalea sp. | reverse complement strand
GAGGAGCGCGCGAAAGAGGAACCCGGCATTGACGTCGAGGCCGGCGAACGGCTCGTCGAGCACCAACAGATCTGGATCGTGCATGAGAGCGGCCGCCAGCATGACGCGCTGGCGCATGCCCTTGGAATATCCAGACATGGCGCCGTAGCGGCTCTCGTACAACAGGAATAGCTGCAACAGACGTGCAATCTTCGCGTCGAGCAGGCGGCGGGGCATGCCACGCAGCTGGCCCACGAGCGTCAGGTACTCCGGTGCCGTGAGGTGCGTGTAGAGATACGGTTCCTCAGGCACGTAGCCGATCCGCCGCTTGTACTCGAGCGGGTTCTCGGACAAACGACACCCGTCGAGCGAGACGGAGCCGCCGCCCGGCTCCAACAGCCCGACGATCATGTTGACGGTCGTCGTCTTACCGGATCCGTTCGGCCCGAGATAGCCGAGAATCTCGCCACGCTGCACGTGGAAGCTGACCGACTGCACGGCCAGATGGGCGCCGTATCGCTTCCTCAGCGCGCGGGCCTCGAGCATGTGTCACGTCGTAATGAGATTTGACCCCGTAGGTGCCCTGCGTGTTCCCGTTGCTACTCTTGTCGGAGGGTTGTAGGAGGGAATCTACCACTAAGGTGGTCGCATGTACCACGAGTTCATCCTGGCGGCCGGCCAGTGTCCTCGGTCCTGCGGCCGTGGCCGGTACCGCGCGGCACGATCCATTCGTGTCGCTGACCTGTCGCCTCCGCGATGCGTTCGAAATCACTGTCGTAATGCATGACGATTGCCCCGTGCACGAGAGCTGTCGCCGCGATGGTGATATCCGGAAGGGGAAGGCGGTGCTGTCCTTTTCGGGCGAGTCTCGCCATGACATCGAACGCTGTCGACTCCACCGCCGCCGTGACAGGTAACCAGACGAGCAGGTCGAGGGAGTCGCGCCGGTCGGACAGGTCTGCGCTGTTGCGCGCCGAATAGAGATGTTCCAGCGCCGCTAGCCAGCAGGTTGCCGCCCGGCCTTCAATGACCAGATGGTTGATGCGCTGGCCTGCGGTCACGCTATGCTGGCGTTGTTCCCAGGCCGATTTATCGATGAGATAAAGTGGGCTCTCTGGCTCTTCGACCACGTCCTGAGCGGACGACTCCGCACCGGTCACCCGCGCCGCCGCCATGCCTCGTCCCAATCGACCTCCACCATATCGGCGGCCATTCGATCCCAGACCTTGAACGCCTTGCGGAGCCGCTTGGCACGGCGGTTGGCCACCTCACGGAGTGCCCGGTTTACCGCCTCGACCTTTGTTGAGGTGCCGTACTCTTTCATGGCCTCAATCAAAGCTTGCTCGTCGATATCGACAACTGTACGAGACATAATGGCCTCCTTCAGATATCAACTTTACTGAAGATATCAGCGTGAGGTCACAATATCAACCGGACCGCGCGTCTGCGTCAACGGCGAATCTGCCACCATCAGCGGCCGCATCTCGCCGCCAGGCCAATATATATGGCAGTTGACACCATATGGTCCGCTGCGCCAGCTTGTTAATGGGGATTCGAGGTGGCACATGAGCAAAGCAAGGATTACGGTAGGCGGCGCTATCGAAGACGATGCGAGCCGCCGGTTCCTCGAGGCCTGGCACCGAGCGGAGCGTGGTGAGTCCTTCCGTGAGCGCCATTTGGCATTTGAAAGTTGGGAGGCGCTCTCACGCGTCCTGACAGGGAAGCGGATGGAGCTACTGCGGTATGTACGCCGGCACAAGGTCACCAGTGTCCGAGCGCTGGCGCAGGCCCTGGGACGCGACTACAGAAACGTGCACGCGGATGTCCAAGCTCTAACAGGCGCGGGGCTTCTCGACGCGACAGACCGTGGCGTGCGTGTCGATTACGACGCGATCGAGACCAAGATCGCTGTCTGAACGGACTGGTTCCGGCGGTTCCATAGGGGGTGACATGACAAGAAGCGAGCTGCCTCGTCTTGCGCTCATCGCGGCGCTGAGCGCACTGGCGCTCGGCTGCGCAACGCAGGAGGAAAGCCAAGAGACCACGGACGCCTTCAGCGTGCCGGTCGAGTATCACACGCTCGATAACGGGCTGAAGGTGGTGCTTTCGCCAGACACGACCTCGCCCATCGTGACGGTTGCCGTCTATTACAACATTGGATTTCGCATCGAGCCGAAGGAACGCACCGGCTTTGCGCATCTGTTCGAGCACATGATGTTCCAGGGATCGGCGAACCTCGGGAAGATGGAGTTCATTCAGCTCGTGCAGCAGAACGGGGGCATTCTCAACGGCTCCACGCGATACGACTTCACGAACTACTTCGAGATCGTCCCTTCGCACAAGCTCGAGACCATGCTCTGGGCCGAGGCGGACCGCCTGCGCGGCCTCGCCATCACCGAGGAGAACTTGAAGAATCAGCGCGACGTGGTCAAGAACGAGGTGCGTGTCAACGTGCTCAATCAGCCCTACGGCGGCTTTCCGTGGCTCGATGTGCCGCAAGTCGCGTTCACGAATTGGTACAACTCACACAATTTCTACGGCGAGATGGCAGACCTCGATGCGGCGAGCTTGTCGGATGTCGAGCGCTTCTTCAAGTCGTATTACGCGCCAAATAATGCTGCCCTGGTCGTCGTGGGCGACTTCGAGTCGAAGCAGGCGTTGACCTGGATCCGCGAGTACTTCGCAGATATTCCGAGGGCCGAGACGGCCGCGCTGCCAGACATTTCCGAGCCGCCGCAAAAAGAGGAACGGCACGGCTCACGCGTGGCGCCGCAGGCGAATCGTCCCGCGCTCGCCTTCGCGTATCGCATGCCGGACCGAGGCTCCCCGGAATACTTCGCTCTGGGTGTGCTCGACCAGATTCTCCTCCAGGGAGACGACAGCCTGCTGCACCAGGCACTCGTGCAACGTAACGGGTTCACCGACCAGGTGGAAGGCGGTATCAACTGGCCGCTCGGGCACATGTTCAATTACAACGGCCCAACTCTATGGATGGCGTCGCTCTATCACGACTCGAGCGTGAAGGGCGATCAGATCATGCGAGAGGTCGACGGAGCGATCGGAACGCTCCAGAGCACGCCGGTCGACCAGGCGGCGCTGGATCGGGCCCTGGCCAAGTGGCGCTCGAGCTTCTACGACGCCGTCGGCAGCGACTTCGGCTTCGGCCGAGCGGACCTGCTCGCCTGCTTTGCGCTGTTCGATGACGATCCGGCCCAAATCAATACGCTCGATCAGCGTTTGCGGGAGGTGACGCCGGAGCTGGTCCAGACGGTGGCGAAACGCTATTTGCGCGCGGCCGATCGCACCATCTACACCATCGAACCCGGAGCGGAGAAGGGGCAAGGAGGAGCGCAATGATGGTTCGACTGAGCGTCGCAACGGCTCTGGCAAGTGTGTTGGCGGTCTCCGCTGTTTCTACCCAAAAGCAAGAGCCCCCACCGGGTGGCGAGCCGAAGGCGTTCAAGCTTCCCGCCAAGAAGAGCTTTCAGTTGGACAACGGCCTGGGCGCGACGCTCGTGCCTTATGGAACGCTGCCCAAGGTCACCGTCTCGGTCATCGTGCGCTCGGGCAACCTCAATGAGGGTGCGGATGAAACCTGGCTTGCCGATCTCACCGCAGACCTGATGAAGGAAGGCACCGCCACGCGCGGGGCGGAGGCGCTCGCGTCCGAAGTCGCGGCGATGGGCGGCGAGCTGACGATCAGCACCGGATTGGACGAGACCACGGTTGCGAGCGACGCCTTGAGTGAGAACGCCGGCGGCCTCGTTCGCCTGCTCGCGGACGTCGTCCGACACTCAGCCTTCCCGGCGTCCGAGCTGGGCCGCCTGCAAAAGGACATGGTGCGGAATCTGTCGATCGCCAAGAGCCAGGCCCAGCCGCTGGCGGAAGAGCGTTTCATGGAGCTGCTCTATCCGAATCATCCCTATGGGCGCGTGTTCCCAACCGAGGAGATGATCGGCAGCTACGACATCGAGCGAGTCAAGACCTTCTACCAGACGAACTTTGGTGCCCAGCGCACGCACGTCTATGTCGCTGGGATGTTCGATGAAGGGGACGTCGAAGAGGCGATTCGCGAGAGCTTCGGCGATTGGGGGCGCGGACAAGAGCCTTTGATCAAGCCTCCCAAGCCTGTGACCAAGCGGGTGGTGCACCTCATCAACCGCCCGGGTGCTCCACAGTCGACGTTGCGAATCGGCTTGCCCGTTGTCGATCCATCGCACGAGGATTACATGGCACTCCAGGTCACCAACGCGCTGCTGGGCGGCTCGTTTGGATCGCGCATTACGTCCAACATTCGCGAGGACAAGGGCTACACGTACTCGCCTTCCAGCGCCGTTGGCGTGCGCTATCGCGCTGCGCACTGGGTGGAGAGCGCGGACGTGACCACCGCGGACACTGGGGCGGCCATGCGTGAGATCTTCAACGAGATTCAGCGCCTGCAGGAGGAAGCGCCGTCCGCAAACGAGCTCGAAGGCATCCAGAACTACGTGGCCGGGATCTTCGTCCTGCGGAACTCGAGCCGTGAAGGCGTGATCGGCCAGCTCGCGTTTCTGGGCCTCCACGGACTGCCAGACGCGTATTTGACGACCTACGTCAAGAACGTCTACGCGGTCACGCCGACAGATGTCCAACGCATCGCCAAGGACTACCTGCAGGACCCGACCATGACCATCGTCGTCGTCGGCGACCGCGCACAGATCCGCGAACAGCTGACGCCGTTTGGTCAGGTGGTCGAGCAGTAGGCCATGGTGATCGAGCACGGTGAGGTCGAACTGGATGACGATCCACAACGCGTGGATCGCGATGCGGTCTGGGCGTACCTCTCGACCGACGCGTATTGGGGTAAGTGGCGCACACGCGACATTGTCGAGCGACAGATCGCGAGCGCCTGGCGTGTCGTGGGGGCGTACGAGAAGGCCAGCGGACAGATGGTGGCCTTCGCACGCGCGATCTCCGACGGCGAGGCGTATGCCTACCTTGCTGATGTCTTCGTGCTGGAGCGGGCCCGGGGACGCGGCGTTGGCAAGGAGCTCGTCAGGACCATGATCGACCGTGGTTCCGGTGCCCACTTTCGCTGGGCGCTTCACACGCAGGACGCGCACGGCCTCTACGAGCCGTTCGGCTTCGCCCCACCGGGCGACACTTACCTCGAACGTCCCGGGGCGGTGAAAACAGAAACGGGGACAGCCCCCGTTTTACGAAACAGGTAAGCGCAGTGACGCTTGCATTGGCGCCGCGCGGCGATAGCTTGGACGGAACTCAGCGATCGCCGCCGCCGTGCCAGAAGCCAAGCGGGCCGGGTGCTCCACCAGCGTGATGTAAATGGCGGCGCCCGCGAAGACGCCTGTACATAGGGTGGCCAGGACTATGGCGATCATCGGCTACCTCCGCGATCGGCGAAATTGGCTTCGGGCCGGCTCATCTCGCGATGACGCCGTTCACCCGTGACGGCCAATGCTGAGTAGATCTGGCTCCTGAATCGACTGGGCGTCGTTGCCAGGAGCACGGGTGGTTGAAAGCCGGCGGCAGGCGCGAGCCGCACCAGGGTTCGGAACGGAAGCGGATGCGGAACCCACATGGAGCCGCGCGTGATGTCGTACTCGACGACGAGAAGACGTCCCGACGGTTTGAGATGCCCGCGGAGCTGGCTCAGCACTGTGATCTGATCCTGGACGAAATGTAACGCGTTTGCCAGGAGCATCCCGTCGAGAGGCGGCAGCTCGAGTGGCCGTCTGAAGTCTGCCTCGATGAGATGCGTCTTCGATAGATCGGCGTGACTTCCCAGGACCTTCTTCTGACTTTTTAGTGTGGATCCGTCCACATCTACAGCATAAATGTCCGCGTCGGGTCCGAGCAGCTCGCGCAGCGCGCGTGTGAACGTGCCGTCGCCAGACCCGAGGTCGGCCCACGCGGTGTCCCCTCGCTGCACGCCCTTCCCGATGAGGTCGACCGCCTTGTTGTGTTGCATTGTCTGACCGCTTGCTGCCGATTCGTCCAGCGCTTCATCGCCGATTCGTCCCTGATGTCGCTGCCGATTCGTCCGATTCTAACTGCCGATTCGTTTCTAGCGAGTGACCGCGTTGTCTCTGTTCGACCAATCCATGGCGCAAGACTAGTACCGACGAGGACTGTCGCGAGGAGGGGCAGAGGGCGCCCCGTCGTCTCGCAGCGACTCTTTGAACGCCTTGACCTTCTACCGTTCATCTGGTATATGTCGAAGTCAAAGGTGTATAGAGCGAGATGATCTGGTGGAAGCGACTGCTCGGCCGCCGGCGGATCGATGCGCAGCTCGACGCGGAGCTCCGTGACCACATCGAGCGCCAGGTTGCGGACTACATGCGGGCTGGCATGAGCGAGGCCGAGGCGCGGCGCGAAGCGCACCTCGCGTTCGGCGGCGTCGAGCGGATGAAGGAGGAGTGCCGTGATGTGCGCCCGACGCGGTGGGTGGAGCACATCGCACAGGACATACGCTACGCGCTCCGGCAGCTTCGCCGGCAGCCGGGCTTCACGACCGTGGCGCTGTTGACGCTCGTCGTTGGTATTGCCTCGAACACCACCATCTTTGCTGTTGTCAACGGCGTCTTGCTGAGACCGCTGCCGTATCCGGATCCTGACCGGCTCGTTCATGCCCACCTCGGCGGTTACCAACCGCAAGGCCAGTTCTTGGCATTTCGCGAGCGCGGCAAGACGATGCGTATCGGTGCCTACCGCGACGGGCAGGAGCTCACTCTGACCGGATCCCACGAGGCAGTCCGCCTCATGGGAGCCAGGGCAAGCGCGGAGCTGTTCAGCGTGCTCGGCACGCTGCCGGTACTTGGTCGCACGTTTCGTGACGAAGAGATGCGCCCCGGTGCCGACGCGGTTATCGTCTTGAGTCACCGCTTGTGGCAGCAACGCTTTGGCGGCGACGAGAGCATCCTCGGCCGATCGCTGGTGCTCGACGGCGTGCCACGATCCGTCGTCGGCGTTATGCCCCCCGAATTTCGCTTCCCATCTCGCGATACAGGATTCTGGATACCGCTCACGATCGATCGAGCCGACCGCATTGATCTTTGGGCGATCAATGCGTGGACCATTGGACGTTTACATCCGGGCGTAAGTCTTGAGCAGGCTCGCACGGAAGTGCGGTCATTCACGCCCACATTGCGCGAGCTGTTTCCATCTGAGTCGTTTTACCGGGGCTGGGAGCAGCGAGCAGACGTCATGCCCCTACGGCAGCAACTTGTTGGCGACATTGAACGAACGTTAGTCGTGCTTTGGGCCGCTGTCGGCAGCGTGATGCTGATCGTCTGTGTCAACCTCGCCAATCTCCTGCTCGCACGTGGAATGGCGCGGCACAGAGAGCTCGCCATCCGTGGCGCCCTCGGCGCCGGCCGTGGGCGGCTGTTCCGCCAGCTCCTGGTTGAGAGCTTGACGCTCTCACTCCTCGCGGGCGTGCTAGCGACGGCGCTGGCCTTTGCCAGTCTTCAGACGGTTGTATCGCTACTTCCCCCGGACATTCCTCGGATCGAGGAGATCCAGATGGACGTCCGAGTGCTGAGCTATGCGCTCGGACTCTCCGTGCTGACGGGACTCTTGTTTGGTCTGCTGCCAGCATTGCACGCGACCGTCTCTAGCCTTGGCGCCGCGCTGTCTCGCGCCGGACGGTCAATGATGACGGGACGGCCGGAACGCCGGGCCTCCGATCTTCTGGCCGGGGCGGAGTACGCGCTGGCCCTCGTGCTGGTCGTTGCCGCGGTCCTGCTCATGAAAAGTCTCTGGAATCTCACCAACGTCGATCCTGGATTCCACGCGGAGCAGCTCGTCTCCGCCACGGTCGTTCCCCCTGAGCTCAAGTACCCCGATGTGCAGGCGAAGCGACGCTTCGTCGAGCAGGTCGTCAGTCGTCTCCGCCAGCTACCCAATGTCCATGCCGTAGCTTTCGCCACCGCGATCCCGTTTGGAGGCGAAAGGCTCGGCGGTGTTTTCGCCATCGAGGGACAACCCGATCCAGAAACTGCGGGAGGAGCTTGGTGCCAGACGCACTCGTTCGCGCCCATCAGCCCTGACTACTTGAGAGTCTTACGGGTACCGCTCCTCGCGGGACGGGCGTTTACCGAGCAGGACAGGGAGGGCGCCAAACCGGTCGCGCTGATCAGTCGCAGCCTCGCGAAAACGTACTGGCCAGGCGAAAATCCAGTTGGCCAACGTATCAGAACCCCCGGCCCCGGTTCACCCTGGATCACCATCGTCGGGATCGTGGACGACGTCAAGTGGAGCAGCCTGGCAGACGAAGGAAGTGCGATCTTGTATTTTCCTGCCGCGCAATATGGTTGGGCTCCCACGAAGATTGTGGCTCGCATGACGGGCGATCCTGTGCTGCTCGCGAGAAACCTTCGGGGCATGGTCGCTTCGCTAGACAAGAACACGCCGGTCAGCGATATCCGCACGGCGAACGAGCTCCTCGCCGAATCCGTGGCGCAGCCGCGATTCACCGCGAGCGTGTTGATGGTGTTCGCGGGCATCGCGCTGTTTCTTGGCGCGATCGGCATCTACGGCGTGATGGCGTACGCCGTCAGCCGCCGCACACAGGAGATGGGTGTGCGCGTCGCGCTCGGCGCCAGCCGTCGCGACCTCCTGCGCCAATTCCTCGGCCGGGGCCTCGGCATAGCACTCGCAGGAATCACCGTGGGGCTGTGTGGTGCGGTTGCCATCACGCGGGCGCTTTCGAGCCTGCTGTTCGACGTCGAGCCACTCGATGTGGGGGTGTTTGCTGGCGTTGCCATCTTCCTGGGTGCCGTGGGGTTGCTCGCCTCGTACCTTCCGGCGCGCCGCGCGGCGCATCTCAATCCGGTGGACGCATTGCGAACCGACTAGGTAGGGCCGCCTCGCCGAGGCGGCCGTTACTCGGCCCGCAGCGTCACGTTCGAATCGCGACGAAACTTCCAAGCTACTCAAAGGCGCAAGAATGGTACCGAGCTCGCCCCGGGGCGAGTCTGGCACGGTACTTGTGCCAGTTCCGATCCTCCTCACAGCTCAAGTCTATTGACATCCGATATCGGCGGTCGATATAGTCCAGCGCATGACGAAGGCCGCTGATCTTCTTCAAGGAACGCTGGATCTCCTCATTCTCCGTACGCTCCAGCTGCAACCGCTGCATGGCGTCGGGATCGCCGATCGCATCGAGCAGGTGACGCGCGGCGTGTTCATGGTTGGGCCGGGATCTCTGTTTCCAGCGCTGCACCGATTGGCAGAGAAGGGGTGGATCGACGGGCAGTGGGGCGAGCTGGAGAACGGTCGCCGCGCCAAGTTCTACACCTTGACGCGGGCCGGTCGGGCGCAACTGGCCAAGGAGAAGCGTCACTGGGCCAAGGTGCAGACGGCCGTAAACCAGGTGCTCGCCGAGGAGACCTAGACTGTGGTGTGGACGAGCCGCTTGAGGCATCTGTATCAGCGCATATATCGTCGGCAACGCGTCGACGAGGAGCTGGACGCCGAGGTGCGAGAGTACTTCGAGACGCTGATCGAGCGCGGCACGGCGCGAGGTTTGTCGCGCGTGTTCGGCATGACCGCGATGCTCGGCCGAACCTTCGCGGAAGACGAAGACCAACCTGGTAGCGAGAAGGTGGTGGTCATCAGTCATCGCTCATGGCACAACCTGCTTGGCGCTCGCCGCCCTGTAATCGGCCGCGACATCCTGCTCAACGGAGAGTCCTATACGATCATCGGGGTGCTGCCCGATGAGAGCCCATTCGATCGGCAATGGGCAGATCTGTGGGTTCCACTCGTGCTGCCCTCTGACGCTCCCCGGAACTATCACTACCTCACTGCGTTTGCGCGGCTGGAGCACGGTGTCCCGGTGCAAGAAGCACGAGCGGAGATGCAGGCCATTGGCCTCGCGCTCGGCTATGGCCTGCTGCGCTGGATTCAACAGCTGCTGCCACCATTCTTTCTCCCGTCCGAGGTGAACGTCTCGATGGATGGTCGCGTGCTGCTGTTTCTGGCTGCGATCACGATCATCACGAGCCTGGCCTGTGGTGTAGCGCCAGCCATTCAGGCCGCGCGCGGCGATGCGGCCGACGCGATCACGGAAGGCGGGCGGACGAGCTCGACTGGTCGCCGCCCCGTTCGTGCGCGTCAGACCTTCATCGCCGCACAGGTCGCGGTGGTGTTCATCCTTCTCGTCACAGGCGGCCTGTTGATTCGCAGCCTCCAGCGGCTGATGACCGTCGACGTTGGCTTCGTGTCCGATGGGGTGATGTCAGCGTCCCTGCCGCTGCCGAGGGACCGCGACCCGAACCCGGGCGAATTGACTCAGTACATCAATCGACTGCTGGACGCGGTGCGTGCGGTGCCCGGCGTGCAGGAGGCTGCCATGACGACGGCGCTGCCGTTGCGCGGCTGGGGGAACGGCGTGCGGTTTCGTCTGCCAGATGAATTCGATCGAATCCGCGGAACCGGATTCAAGATCGTCACGCCGGGCTACTTTCCCGCGCTCGGGCTCCGTTTGGTCGAGGGGCGTCTGCTCGACGAGCAGGATACGGCAGGCTCCCCCTCGGTCGTCGTCGTCAACCAGTCATTTGCCGAACGCTACTCACCAGACGAGCCCGCGGTAGGGAAGCGCATTCTCGTCGAGCGCATCCTTCCCTCGAGACGCGGGGTGGGAGCCGAAGTGTCGTGGGAGATTATTGGCGTCGTCGCCGACGAGAAAGCCAACGGCTTGGAGCGCCCGAGCGACGTGGGCGTCTATGCGAGCTTTGCGCAGAATCCGGTCGTCGGCCTCGGACTCGTGGCAAAGGGGCATGGCAACGCCAGCGCGCTGATCAAAGCCGTCCAACATGCAGTCTGGAACGTAAACAAGCATCAAGCGCTGCTTCGCCCGATGACCGTGGAGCAGATCAAGACGGAAGCGGCGATGCCGCGCCGGCTGATGGCGCTGCTCATGGCGGGCTTCGGAGCGCTTGCTATGTTCCTGGCCTGTGCGGGCATCTACGGTCTGCTAGCATTCGTTACAGCACGACGAACACAGGAGCTCGGGATCCGGGCGGCGCTCGGTGCGACACGACGCGATCTTATTCGCATGGTGGTCACCGGGGGTGTAAAGCCTGTTCTGGTGGGAATTGCCATCGGCCTGCTCGCGACCGTTCCGCTGTCGCGCGTCATCCAGTCGATTTTGTTCGAGACAAGCTCCCTCGATGGGCCGACCCTGCTGGGAGTGAGCACATTGTTCCTTGCCGTCGCCTTGACGTCCTGTTTCATCCCTGCCTGGTGGGCGTCGCGAATCGATCCGATGTCGGCACTGCGGCAGGAGTAGTCTTCGTTCTCGTCCATCGGAGGAGAAATAACCCATGTCGTGGCTCTGGCGGCTCACACGCATCCTCGAGCGTTGGTTCGATCGCCTTCGGGTGGAAGAGGAGCTGAATGATGAAGTCCAGGCGTACTTCGACATTCAGGTGGAGCGCGGCATGGCGCGCGGGCTCACGCGGGAGGAGGCACAACGAGCAGTGAGGCTGCGGCTCGGAGGCTCCGAGCAGGTGAAGGAGAAGGTGAGAGACGGTTGGAGAGGGATCGCGCTCGAGATGTTCGGGCGTGATCTTCGGGCTGGGTTGCGCATGATGTGGCGTAGTCCCGGTTTCACCGTCGCCGCCCTCCTGTCGTTGACGCTCGGCATCGGTGCCACGACGGCGGTGTTCAGCGTCCTGCATGCGCTGCTGCTCGCACCGCTGCCGTTCCGCGCGCCCGAGAATCTCATTCATATCTCCCAGAGTCGCCCCAAGGCGCCGCCAGGGTACACGGACGGTACCTCGCTGGCGGAGCTGGCGGTTTGGAAAGATCAGAGTGTGACCTTCGAAGAGCTCACGGCCTGGGAATGGACGCGGCACCATCTGCGTGCAGACAACGTCCCCACATATGTCTTCGGTCTCGCTGTCGCCGACAACTTCTTCTCTCTGCTGGGCGTCCGTGCGGCACTCGGTCGAACGTTGGCGGACGACGATGTTCGGCTTCGCCGCCGCGTTGTCGTCATCAGCCATCGTCTGTGGACTGGCCGTTTCGGGGCGGATCCACGCATTGTCGGGAAGACGGTTCTTCTGGATGACCAGTTGTACGAGATCGTCGGCGTGATGCCGTCGGACTTTCGCTACCCAGCCGACGCTTCTCAAGTGCCTGGGCTGGTGAGCGAGATGTGGGAGCCGATGGCGGCACCGGACGCGCCGGGACACCGGGTTACGGTGTTGGGACGGCTCGGTGCCGGGGCCACCGTCGCGCAAGCCCGAAGTGAGCTGACCGGCTTGATGTCCCAACCGAACCAGACAGATGCCGGCACCTCGCCAGGCGCGAGGCCGCTGCTCGCGCGGGTCGTCGATCGGGTGACGAGACACCTGCGCCCTGCCGTGATGCTGCTGGTCGGGGCCGTTGTCCTCGTCTTGATGATCGCCTGCGCGAATGTGGCAAACCTCCTCCTCGTGCGCTCCACGATACGGTTGCGCGAGACCGCGGTGCGCCTGTCGCTCGGCGCCAGCCGTACCCGTGTGTTGCTGCAGTCGCTGTCAGAGAACCTCGTTCTGGCGGTTTCCGGAAGCATCGCCGGTCTGGTCGGCACCTACTGGGCGTTGCACGCCATCATTCCCTTCTTTCCGCACAACATCCCGCGCATCGAGGACATTGGCATCAACGGGACCGTACTGTTCGCGGCTCTTGCGATATCCGTAGGCGTCGCACTGCTGCTTGCCGTGGTGCCGACGCTCGCGCTGAACCGTCTGGAGCTTGCCAGGACGATTCAGGCGGACGAGAACGCGCCATCCCTGCGCCCCGGCTCGGTGCGGCTGACCAACGTGCTCGTCGTTTTCCAGGTCGCGGTGGCGCTCGTGCTCCTGGTTGGTGCCGGGTTGACGATTCGAAGCCTGTCGGCGCTCAATCGTGTCGACATGGGTTTTTCGCCGGACTCGGTGTTGACTGCGAGACTGATGCCACCTGGGCATCGAGACAACTCATGGGAGCAAATCAGTCGGTTTCACAGAGAGGTGCTGCGCAACGTTCGATCTCAACGTGGCGTGTCGTCAGCGGCGCTCGTCATGACGTTGCCGCTGAGTGGACGCTCGACGAAGGCGAGAATCTCGAGCGATTTCATCGACGGTGAGCAGTTTGGTGAGGCGAACGTCGTGAGCGCCGATTACTTCCAAGTCATGAAGGTCGGTCTATTGACGGGGCGGCACTTCAGCGACCGGGACCGACATGGCAGCGATCCTGTTGCGATCGTGAATCGGCGGCTTGCCCATCAGTTGTGGCCGTCGGTGGACTCGGTGGGGCAGAGACTCATCACTGGCGGCATGTCGCGGACGGTCGTTGGCGTCGTCGATGATGAAAAGCACTGGGGACTCGACCAGCCAGCCGAGCCGAAATACTACGTCCCGTACGATCAGGACGCAGGATCCGCCAACCAGGGCCTTCTCACGTTCCTCGTGGTTCGAACGACAGTGGATCCGGCTATGTTGGTTCCCGAGACACGACAGGCCATTTGGTCGGCGGACAGGACCGTCCCGGCTGACGATGTCAAGACCATGAATCAGCTCGTGGCCGACTCGATTGCCGTCCCGCGATTCAGGACCTTGCTGCTCGGCGCGCTTGCGCTTCTGGCGCTCGTCGTATCGACGATTGGTATCTACGCTGTGATGGCGTACCACGTCACGCGGCGCACGCGCGACATCGGCATCAGCATGGCGTTGGGCGCCCAGCCGCGCCAGGTTCTCGGCAGTGTACTGCTCGATGGTCTTCGACTTGCCACCACCGGTATGGCCATAGGTCTCGCGGTGGCTGCGTTCCTCAGCCGCGTGCTCGCAAATCAGCTCTTTGGTGTTGAGCCTCTGGACTACTGGGCCTTCGCTGGCGCGGCCGCGCTCATTCTCGTCGTTGCCGCATCCGCCTGCTTCATACCCGCGCGATGGGCCACGCGCGTCGATCCGCTTACTGCACTCCGTCATAGCTGAAATCCCGGAGCTAATGCGAAGCGTGCCCGAGTGTTGACATCAATTTCGTAACATAGTTTACTCTAGGCATAGAACGCTTAGGAGAGAACGGAACACCATCCATGCAAAGACGCCGCATGTTACAGACCATGAGCGCCGGCGCGGTCGCGCTGTTCGGCCATCTCCCCGCCAGGGCCGACGAAGTCGATGTCCGCACCGGCGCGCAGCTTGTTCGCAAGCGCTACGACAGCAAGGCCGCCGGCGAGCCGCGGGAGTATTTTCTCTACCTGCCCGTGGGGTATCAGTCGGAGACCGGGAAGAAGTGGCCGGTGATTCTGTTTCTTCACGGCGGAGGCGAGCGTGGCGACGGACTCGAGGAGCTCGAGTACACCCTAAGGTACGGCCCGTTGGCGGAAGCCTGGATTCAGGGACGCGATCTTCCGTTCATCATCATCAACCCGCAAATGCCGATGTTCACGCCACCGCCAGAGGAGCGTCCGCCGCTGCCGGAACGTTCGCCGGAGGGGACCGCCCCGCCACGGCACATGGTTTCTGGGCACGCGACGTCCCGAGCGCTGGGCCGCCATCGCGCCCATCTGCGGCAGCGGCGATCCGAAGATGGTCGATCGCCTGGCGGCGCAAAAGCTGCCGCTTTGGATCTTTCATGGCGGCCGCGATACGGTCGTGCAGCCGTCGCGCTCACTCGAGATGGCCGTCGCGCTCGAAGCCGCCGGACATCCCGACGTCCGTCTTACCGTCCACGAAGATCTCGGGCACAATGTGTGGACGCGTGTCTACGAAGGCCAGGACCTCTATTCCTGGTTCCTTAAACAGCGCCGCGAATAGCCGCCAATGGTCCACGGTGTCGGCCACCATCGTCGTTACACGGGCTCGGCCGCAATGGGATCCAGAAACGGGTAGTCAACGTACCCCGCCCCCTCACCACCGTAGAACGTCGCAGGGTCAGGTGCGTTGAGCGGCGCCTGTTCTTTGAACCGTCGTGGAAGATCTGGGTTCGCCAGAAACCTGACCCCGTACGCCACGAGATCGGCACCGCCGGCGCGGATAGCGGCCTGTCCAGACGTGTCCTCGTAGCCGCCGTTCACGATGAGCGTCCCTCGGAACAGCGCGCGAAGCGCGGGCGTGATCCGCTGATGGGCTGGGACGGCCCATTGGCCGCCGATTGTTTCGTTGACCGCGAGATACGCCACACCGCGGGCCGAGAGCTCCTTCACCAGATACGAGAACGTGGCCAGCGGGTTCGAATCGCTCATCGAGTTGAAGGCGCTCGTCGGCGAGATCTTGTAGCCGACGCGACCGGCATCCCAAACGCTGGCGACAGCCTCCACGATCTCGAGCGGGAGACGGGCGCGATTCGGGATGCTGCCCCCGTACGCATCCGTGCGCTGGTTGGCGCCGTCCCGCAGGAACTGGTCGGGTAAGTATCCGTTCGCCCCATGGATCTCCACACCGTCGAATCCCGCGAGCTTCGCCTGCTCGGCGCCGCACCGGAACTGGTCGACGATGTGCGGTAACTCTGCGAGATCGAGCGCACGCGGCGCGACCATGGGCTTCGGTCCGGCGTATGTGTAGCTCTGACCTTCCGGCGCGATGGCCGACGGTGCCACTGGCAACTCACCGCCGTGGAAGTCGGGATGCGAGATACGCCCGACATGCCACAACTGTAGAAACATGACGCCGCCGGCCCGATGCACCGCGTCGGTGACCATGCGCCACCCGGCAACTTGCTCCGCAGAGTGAATCCCCGGCGTGCGGACGTAACCCACGCCTTGCGGGCTCACCTGTGACGCTTCGGTCACGATCACGCCAGCCGTGGCGCGCTGACTGTAGTAGGTCGCTGCAAGGGGAGTCGGCACGTTGCCGGCCACCGCCCGATTCCGCGTCATGGCCGACATCATCATCCGATTCGCCACGGCGAGATCGCCCAACTGATATGAAGTGAACAGCTCCATCGTCTATCGTCCCTCCGCCCTCTTTCATCGAGATCCTCGAGGGCTGGAAACGACGATAGACCCGCTACAATGGAGTGTCGACCGTCAAGAGTCGCAAATATATGTCCATTCGTCTCAATTGATCAGGAGCGTGTAGAGTAATAGCGGTGCTGCTATGGATGTCTTGACCGACGTCGTCCAGTCAGTAGGGTTTCGGAACGATGTGCATGGCCGATGGGAGTTCTCCGCGCCATGGGGGCTCGTCATGGAGGGCTGGCGGGCGCATGCCTGCTTTTATGTCGTGACGCGTGGGACGGCCTGGATCGAGGTGGACGGGAGGGAGGCGCCGCTGCACGTCGCTGGGAGCGACTTCGTCCTGCTGGCGAAGGGCCAACGACATGTGATCAAGGACAACGCCGCCACGGTGCCGCTGCCCGCAAAGGACATCTTGTGTCGCAACCCGGCGCGGCGAGACTGTCAACCTGGAGGCGTGTTCGAGTACGGCGGCGGCGGCGCGCGGACGACGCTCGTAAACGGCTGCTTTGCGTTCGATGATGCGGACAATCCGTTGATTGCTGCGCTCCCGCCCATCATCCATGTCACGGGCGACCAGGGCCCGCCGCCGATGTGGCTCGAAGCGAGTCTCCAGTTCATGGCGACGGAGATGTCTTCCGGCCAGCTCGGCGCGGCTACGGTGGTAGGCCGCCTTGCGGACATCCTGCTCGTGCAGGCTGTGCGCGCGCACCTGGCGCAAGGCGGCGAGAGCGTACAGGGCTGGCTCCGCGCGTTGCTCGATCCGCAGATCAGTGAGGCGCTCGGCTTGATCCACGCGCGTCCATCGGACGGCTGGACCGTTGAGTCGCTCGCTGCTCGCGTTGCCATGTCACGATCCGCGTTTGCCGCCAGATTTTCGGCCCTTGTCGGCGAGCCGCCACTGACGTACCTCACGCGCTGGCGGATGCATCGTGCCCGTCGCCTGCTCGCCTCCACCCATGCTCGGGTCGGTGACATTGCCGCGCAGGTCGGTTACGAGACCGAGAGCGCTTTCCACAAGGCGTTCAAGCGCTGGGCGGGCGTGGCGCCCAGCGCGTACCGGCAGTCCCGGCTGAACGGCGCAGCACCCTCGGCGGGCGCGGCCTCCTAATCGCCACTCGCTTTCGACCAGGGAGGGACGATGTCGTTCATACGAGCGTACGCGATGGCTTGTCCCATGTGCTCGTGGTTGTGGACGAGGATGCGCAGAAACACCTGTTCGGACGTTGTCTCCTGACCACGGAACTCCACCTTCTTCTCTCTGTCCGTGGTCGGATAGCTCTTACGGACCGCGTCGAACGACGCCTGGAGCCACTTGAGCACCTCCGCCTTGTCGGTGATGCTCTTCTCGGGATCCTTGGGCAGCTTCGACAGGCCGTCCGGCACCTTGACGCCCGCCTGTTCGAGGAGCCAGAAGTTGCCCACCGCAACATGCACGTAGACCTCGCTCATGGAGCGGACGCCCGCTGCAGGCCGCCAGCCGAACTTCTCCGCAGGTGTGGCGTCGGCGAGCTCTCCGAGCTGGCGCGCGGCCATATTGAACTCGGCCAGCCAACCCTGCCCGAGCTCTGGCGCCTGTGCTGCCGCGACCTGCGAAAGCATCACCCCGCCCATCGTCAGACCGGCGACCAAAAGAGCAGGAGCACCGACCGAGCACCGCCATGAACGGCGAGATCTCCGCATCGCGCGGTTACCATCCGATCGTTCTATCGCCATCTCAGACCCTCCCTTCGAAACACTCACTCATTGGCATTTACGGAAATATTACCGGCGCGTCACACATTTGCCATACTTGCAGCTCAAGGTAGGGCCGCCTCGCCGAGGCGGCCGTGACGGCGCGCGTGCCCTACCATCGGGGAACATCATGATACCCATTCGACTCCTCACGTTTGGCTTGCTCCTGACCAGCACCATCTGCGCCACGGCGGGCCAAGACGTCGGTGGTGTGGCGAGCGGCACGCGGCGCGATGCTCCCGAGAGGCGATGGCCACCGTCACGCGACAACGACACGACGAGACTGTTCCGTCTCATGGGAAAGAATACGATCTGGACGCACGTCGATACCGTGGAGATGGATTGGCCGACGTTTCACACGCAGGGGCTCGTCAAGATCGGGCAGACCTTCTATGTGTCTGCCGTCGAGGTGCTCGAGAGCACCGAACGTAACGGCACCGAGACCGACGCCGTCTACGACTTCTCACTCGATCGTTCCACGGGCGCTGGACGTGCGTGGCTGTTCAAGTTCGACGCCGCTGGCCATTTGATCGGCAAGGTCGAGCTCACCAACGGCACAACGTATCATCCCGGCGGCATCGACTACGACGGCAAGCACCTGTGGGTACCCGTGGCCGAGTACCGGCCGAACAGCAAGAGCAACATCTACCGCGTCGATCCGAAGACACTCGCGGTCGAGCGCGTCTTCAGCGAGAACGATCACATCGGCGGTATCGTGCACAACGTTCACCGAGGCATACTCCACGGCGTCAGCTGGGGCTCACGGCGCCTGTATACGTGGAAGCTCATTGAGCGGACGCATGACCCGAAGGTCGTGTCCTCCGGCTGGACACCGAACGCGCAGTTCTACATCGACTATCAAGACTGCCACTATCAGGGCGTCGAGTACATGTTGTGCGCCGGCGTCGGCGGCTACACTACGCCGCGTGGCGACATCGCGTTCGGCGGCTTGGAGCTCGTCGACTTGCGCCGCGCTCGTTCGGAGCACCAAATCCCGGTCAATCTCTTCATCGATGAAGGCGCAGGGGACAATCCCGGTCTCGCCCTCACGCACAATGCGTTCTGGCTGGAGCCGCTCGGCAATGGCTCGATGCGCGCCTACTTCATGACGGAGAGCGACAATCAAGCCGACCTGCTCGTGTACGACGCGACACCGTGGGTCAACCGCTAGGGACGGGCCACCCCAGCGCGGCTGCCGCGCTGGGGACCCCGGCGCCTCGCCGAGGCGTCCGCCTAGCGCGCACCGGACGATCCTGTCGGTGCCTCCGCTGGCCGACCGGGCCCGTAGAGCACACGGCCGGGACGAGCGCTCGTCATGGCACCCTGCTCGAACACGATCTCACCGTTGACAACCACGAGGGAGACACCCTCGGCGTACTGATGGGGACGTTCGTAGGTCGCGGACGCGCGGACGCTGGCCGGATCGAAGAGCACGAGATCGGCGCGTAGCCCAGGACGAAGCAGCCCGCGATCGCCCAGCGACAGGCGCTGCGCTGGCAACGCGCTCATCTTGCGGACCGCTTCTTCGAGCGTGAGCACGCGCTTCTCGCGGACGTACACGCCGAGCACGCGTGCGAAGGTGCCATAGCTCCGCGGGTGCGGGACGTTCTCGCCAAAGATCGGCACCTCGCCATCCGACGCAATCATCGTCGCCGGATGCTGCAGGATTCGCACCAGATCCTCCTCGCCGATTGCGTGGAAGATGCCTTGGCAGCCCCCTTGCTCGATGATCCAGAGCGCCGTCTCGGCGGATTGCTCGAGGGTCGGCTCCTGCCCTCGCTCGCGCGTCACGTCGCCAAGCGTCTTGCCGGCCAGTGACGGCTGCCAGTCGCACCGCGCAAGCTGCACGTTCTTTGGATCGCCGCCGCCACGCTCGTCGCGGATGATCCTGACGGTCTCCGCGCGAATCTTGGCGCGTGTGGCTGGGTCGCGTAGTCGCGCCCGGATACGCTCCTCTCCGCCCTCCTGCGCCCAGGTGGGCAGCAGCGCCGCTTGCACGCTGGTGCTCGACGCCGTGTACGGATACTGATCGATCGTGACGTCCACGCCACGTGCCCGTGCCTCGTCAACCAGGCGCAGTGTCTCGACGCTCTGCCCCCAGTTGGCGACACCCACGACCTTGTGATGGGTGACCTGCGTGGGCAGGCCGCCTTGCTCGCCAATGGTGATGGTTTCCTTCACGCTGTCGGCCACCCTCGAGGCTTCGTCGCGCATGTGTGAGATGTGAAGGCCGCCGTAGCGGCCGGCCACCTTGGCGAGCTCGACCACCTCTGACGTCGTGGAGAAGGTGCCGGGGACATAGAACAAGCCGGTGCTCAGGCCGAAGGCGCCCGCGCGCATCTCCCGATCGACCAGCCGGCGCATGCGCTCGATCTCGCCGGCGCTGGGCTCGCGATCGACCTCTCCCATCACCTCCCGTCGAATCGATCCCTGACCCACGAAGCTGCCGATATTCACACTCGTGCCCAGCGCTTCGAGCTTCTCGAGAAAGGCCTGCAGCGGCAGGGGCGAGCTGCCGTCCGGCCCTTCCATGACCGTCGTGACGCCTTGGCGCACGTAGTTCTCGGCCGTGGGCACGTCGAAGATGCCGCGCCGCGCGTGAGTGTGGATGTCGATGAACCCCGGAGCGAGGATGAGCCCCTTGGCGTCGATGACACGTCCGTCCGTGCTACTCGCCGCCGGGGCCTCGATCACCGGAGCGATCTGCACGATCGTGTCGCCGCTGATCGCCACGTCGCCCCGGTACCACGGGCTTCCGCTGCCGTCGACGATGCGGGCGTGGCGGATGAGGAGATCGAACGAGGGCGCCGCCGCGTCCGGTTGTCGTGCGAAGAGAACCGCTGCGGTCGCCAGCCCGGCGAGGGTTGCCGTCAGAAGAGTCTGTCGCGTCATGGTTCGGTTCACTCGCGACGGAGTGTATCCCGATTCGTCCCGTCCTGGGTTGCGGTGACCTCGCCCCGGCGGCACAAGTTGACACGGCGCGACTCAATCAAACTGGCCCCGGCGTCATCCGTTCAATATGTCGCAACGAGGTGTAGAATTTCGAAACATGACTCGTCCCCCCGCAAAGGCAGCGCGGATCATCCGCCGAGCCGAGACCGAGCGAGACGACAAGTACTTCTCGAAGGTCATTGGGAAGGCGCTCGACATCATGGCCATCCTGCGGGTCTCCTCGCAGCCGCTGTCGCTCAATGAGCTGACGTTGGCCGTCGGCTTGGCGAAGAGCTCCGTCTTCCGCATGGTGCACACCTTGGAGGTGTCCGGCTATCTCGAGCGCGATCCCGTGGGGCGCTATTCGGTCTCCGCCGGCGTGCGAGCATGGGGCCGCGAGCAGTTCCTCGCGGACTTGATCGAGGCGGCGCAGCCGATCATGCGCCGATTGATCGCCGAGCTGGGCGAGACGGTCAGCCTGGCGATGCGCTTCGACAACCGCATCGAGGTCGTCTCGTCGATCGAGAGCCCACAGCTCATCCGGATGGGCAACACGGTCGGTCGCATCCTGCCGCCACACGCCAGCTCGCTGGGCAAAGCCATCACCGCGTACCAGACGGACGGCGTTCGAGAGCGCTTGATTCGCAGCTATGGCCTGAGCCGGTTCACGAGCCACACCATCGTCGACGAGATCGCGCTGAAGGCGGAGTACGAGCGGATTTGCAATCGCAACTACAGTATCGACGCGGAGGAGAGCGTGCTCGAGGGCCGCTGCTTTGGCGCCCCCGTTTTTGCTCCGAAACAGGAGGTGTTCGCGGCGTTGAGCATCTCGGTGCCGAAGATGCGTGTCCGCGATAAGCAGGTGGAAGCGCGGCTGGTCAACACCGTTCGTCGCGGCGCCGACGAGATCGGCGCGCGGATCACCGCCACGTCGCGCGCCACCGCCTGACGTCAGTGCGTAAAGCGAGCCATCGCATCGCGGAGCTTCGCCACCGAGAAGCCCGGCTGCCTCGCGAGATCGAGGATCACCCGCTCTTGGTCACGCACGCGCATCGCTTCGTCGGCCACGCGCGCCGCCACCGCCGAGGGCACCGCGACGACGCCATTGACGTCGCCGTGCAGCAGGTCGCCCGGTTGTACCGCCAGGCCGCTGAGCGTGACCGGCAGACCGACGTCGCAGATGACCGGGTTGCCGTGGGACACCACGAACCCGGGACAGAAGTACTGGAATTCGCCCAGCGCCTCCACCTCCAGGACGTCGCGGAGGCCGCCGTCGCTCACACAGCCCACGGCGCCGAGCGCCTTGGCGATGGTCGCCATCACCTCACCCATGTGGCAGGATCGGCGTGAATCCTGTCCGACGTCTTTGATCACCAGCACTGCGGGCTTGGGCGCTGCTTCGAGCGCCTCCCAGAGGGGGAGCAGTCCACGCGGGCGCTCGCGTCCCTCGGTGGTGCTGTCCGCGGTGCAGGTGACCGCGTATCCGACCATGCTGCCCTGGCGCGGAAACGCGCAGCGCAGATCGTAGCCCGCGTAGCCCTCACAGCGCGGACGGATCTCGAAGCGCTCGATTGCGTTGGCGACGGTGGGACTATCAAGGGCGCGAAGTGCCTCGATCTGCTCGCGCGTCAGCGTGTCGGCACTGCCGGAATCACCCCGCGAGGCTCGGCTGTCAGAACGGAACTCGGTCGACTCTCTCACGATGGCGGTCCTCCAAGAGATGCGAGCGCTGAATCTCTATTGATCGCGCCGGTATTGTAACCCACGGAATGTACGTGATAGAAAATGGAACACGTTTCAAATATGGGCCTGGGAGCGTGCGCATGACGAGGAGCGTTGGAGCGCGGCTGCGGCCGCGCGGGCGGGTGATGGGGACGACCGGTCTGATGAGGTCCGGATTCGGCAGGGTCGTGATCGCGGTGATCGCGGCGGCGCCGGGACTGGTCGCTGAGCCGCAGCCGCTCCAGTCGGCCCATGCGGGTGCGTCGTCTGCCGGGGCCGGCACCTCTGCGGTTCCCGGGACCCTCGATCTGACTGAAGCCGTGATCGTCGGGCCGGCCACCACCAACGAGCGACAGCACACTGCGCTGCGCGTCCTGGTCGAAGAGGTCGAGAAGCGCACACGTATCCGCCTTCCGCTCCGGGCAGAGAGTAACGCGGCTGCGCGGCCCCGCCTCGTTGTCGGCACTCGTGCGTCGCTGCAGGGACGCGCCCGTGACATTCCTGGTGGTCTGCCGTCGGTGGCGCCGCCCGGCGCGGAAGGCTACGTGCTGCGCGTCGACGCGGACCGGACGCCGGCAACCGTGTTCGTGATCGGCGCCGACGACCGCGGCACGTTGTTCGGTGTGGGGCGGCTGCTGCGCGAGATGCGCATGACACCCGGTCAGTTGTCCCTCAGGAGCGACGTGCAGATCGCCGCCGCCCCAGAAGTGGCGCTCCGCGGCCATCAGTTGGGCTACCGTCCCAAGACGAACTCGTACGACGGCTTTACCGTGGCGATGTGGGAGCAGTACATCCGAGACCTCGCAATCTTCGGGACGAACGCCGTCGAGCTGATTCCGCCGCGATCGGACGATGAGGCAGAGAGTCCGCACTTTCCACTCCCGCAGATGGAGATGATGGTCGAGATGTCGCGCATCCTCGACCGCTATGGGCTCGACGTGTGGATCTGGTATCCCGCGCTCGATCCCGACTATACCAAGCCGGCGCAGGTTGAGCAGGCGCTGAAGGAGTGGGCGGAGGTGTTTCGTCGGCTTCCGCGGATCGATGCCGTGATGGTGCCCGGCGGCGATCCGGGCCACACCGAGCCAGACGTCATGTTCGCCCTCCTCGAGAAGCAGACCGCGTCGCTCCGCAAGTATCACCCTGACGCCACGATGTGGCTGTCGCCGCAAGGTTTCTCGAAGGCGTGGATGGAGGAGTTCTACGGCCTGATTGCCCAGCGGCCGCCCTGGCTGACCGGTGTCGTCTTCGGCCCGCAGAACCGCGACGATTTGCCCCTGTTCCGCAAGCGCGTGCCGACGCAGTATCGTATCCGCCGCTATCCAGACATCACGCACACCATTCGCGCGGAATACGGCGTGCCCGACTGGGATGTGGCGCACATGTTGACGTCGGGGCGTGAGCCGATCAATCCGCGTCCCACGGATCAGGCGACCATCTTCCGCACGCTGGACGAGCACGCGTCGGACTTCATCACCTACTCCGAGGGCGTCAACGAAGACGTGAACAAGATCGTGTGGAGCGCGCTCGGGTGGGATCGCGATACCGAGGTGCTCGACATCCTGCGCCAGTACAGTCGCTATTTCATCGGCGAGCGCTACACCGAGACGTTCGCGCAGGGGCTGCTTGCGTTGGAGCGCAACTGGCGAGGCTCGCTGTTGGCGAACGACGGTGTCTACACGACGCTCCAGCAGTTCCAAGACATGGAGCGCGCGGCTGCGCCGCAGACGCTGCTCAACTGGCGGTTTCAGCAGGCGCTCTATCGCGCGTACTACGACGCGTACGTCCGCGCACGCCTCGTCATCGAGACTGCGCAGGAAGCAGAAGCCGTGGAGCGGCTGCGAGCGGCGAAGCCGATTGGCTCGCTGGCGGCGCTCGCACAGGCGGAAGCCGTGCTGCGCCGCGCGGATGCGGAGACGCCCGCGGAGGACTGGCAGCGGCGGGTCTACGCGCTCGCCGAAGCGTTGTATCAAAGCACGCGCATGCAACTGAGTGTCGAACAGTATGGGGCCATCGGTCGGGAGCGTGGCGCGACGTTGGACGGCGTCGAGACCCCCGTGAACAACCGCTCGTGGCTCTACGATCAATTCTCCCGGGTGCGCGTCGTCTACGCCGGCGATGTCTCCAGCAATCCACCGAAGGTTCGGCTGACGGCAAACGACGGGATTGAGATCGCCCCCTACACGGCCAAGCCGTCGCCGATTGCACCGCTGGAGTGGCCGATCCCGCACGAAGCGACACGCGGCGGCTCGCTGACGCTGAATTTTCTGCCGACGCCTGGATTGCGCGGCGCCGGCCGCGGGGTGCAGGTTGCCGAGGTGTGGCTGATTCGCGAAGAGGTGAGCCAATGAGGTGAGCCGGTCTTCGGTCTTACCCTTGGCTACTGGAGGAGACGCGGGACCAGTCTGCGGCCTCGGCACGCTCGAGCCAGGCGGGAAGCCAGGACTTCAGTTTCGCGGCGTGGGCACGGCGTTCGTCAGACACGGGCCAGGGGAGCGGCCCAGTAGGTAGACCACGCGCCTCAAGCGCGATGCGGATACCCCACGGGACCGGAAAGGCTGCAAGCGCGGCGATCAGCTCCGAGATCAGGGCGCGAACATGGGCGAGACGTGTGGCGTCGCCCGACGTCGCCGCGCGCACGAGCGCTACGAGCAGCTCCGGACAGAAGCTCGCCAGACCGGACACGCCGCCGTTCCAGCCAAGCGCGAGCCCATCGGCCAGCTTTGAATCATCGCCGATGAGTAGCGTCCAACCGCGTGCGCCGCGCGCGTCGGCGAAGCGCGCGAGCCGATCGGGTCGGCCGCTGCTGTCCTTGATCCCGCGCACGTGCGGTTCCTGCTCGAGTAGCGCGATGGCGGTTTCTGGCGCGAGGGGGCTCGCGAAGTCCGGCAAATCGTACAGCAGGCAGGGGGCCTGGAGCGTTCGTGCGACCTCAGCGACGTAGGCATAGAGATCCTCCTGCTCATACCGGAAGAACATCGGCATGGGGACCAAGACCGCGCGGCTTCCGTGCTCGAACGCGTGGGCTCCGAGCTCCAGCACACGCCATATAGACGAGGCGCCGATGCCGACGAGCAGCGTCTTGTGGCGAGGCAGCATACGCGCCGCATGGCGGAGCAGATCGATGCGCTCGCGCACCTCCAGGTGCGGATACTCCGCGGTCGCACCGCCGAGGCAAATGCCGTCCACGTCGGCATCGAGCAATAGCTCGAGATGACGGTCGAATGTGGCGAGGTCGATCGCGCCGCTTGCGAGCCTCGGCGTGGTCACTGCCGCGAAGAGGCCAGACAAGGCGGCGTTCGGTGAGCGTTCGATGGAGTCCTGGGTCGTTGTCATAGGCGCGAGAGAAAAGGGGACAGGCCCGTTTTCCAGGCTGCGGGCCGAGGGGCCTGAAGGCCCCTCGCTCCATCCATTGAGCCCGTTAGAACCACACCCGCAATGCAAACTGCAGGATTCGTGGATCCGCCGCAGTGAGAATGCGGCCGAAGTTGCCCGAGCCGAGATTGCCCTCGGGGAGATCCAAGTTCACGCGATTGAGCACGTTGAACGCCTCGGCGCGGAACTGGAGCTTGACCAGATCCGTCAGGGAGAACGTCTTCTGGAGCCCGATGTCCAGCGACGCGAAGCCGGGACCTCTGAGCGCGTTGCGGCCGGCGGTGCCAAACGTTCCGAGCTCGTTCTCGACGAAGCCTTCAGTGTCGAACCACGCGCGGATCTCTTCGTCACGGCTGCGGTCGGACGGCAGCGACGGGTCGCCGATCTGATCCGCGCGCTGTCCGCCTGTGCCCGTACGTGCGTTGTCCACGCCGCTGCCCACCGTAAACGGCAGCCCGCTCTGCAGTGTCAGGATGCCGCTCATCGACCAGGCGCCAAGGACACCTTGGAGCACCGGATGCTCATAGTGGCCAGGCAGCTCCCAGAGCCAGGACGTCACCAGGCGATGCCGGCGATCGAAGTTCGCTGGTCCCCAGTCGAAATCGATATCGGCCGGATTCGTCACCGATTGGCCGTTCTGCTTGTTGGCGGACGAGTGGTCCAGGCTCTTCGAGAGCGAGTAGGTGGCGAGCACCGTGAAGCCTCGGCTGAAGCGCTTGTCCAGCGTGACCTGCAACGAGTGGAACTCCGAAGCGCCGGTTGGCTCGATGCTGATGATGCTCGCAAAGCTCGGATTGAGCGGCCGCCGCTCATCGGTTGTCGACGTCGTTGCGCCTGGTATGTAGACGGCGGGGTTCAGCTCACGCCCGACGGCGAGGCGATCGCCGCGAGACCCCGCGTAGGCCAGGCGCAGGAGAGACGAGGGGAAGATCTCTCGCTCGAGCGTGAGGTGCCAGGACTGTAGCCGGCCGTTTGCCATGTCCTGGTCGTAGCTGAACATGGTCATCGGCAGCACGAACTCGACGTCGCTGGCGACCGGCGCATAGGGATCGATCGGGAACGGGTTCGTGCGGCTTCCGTACGGATCTCGCATGTCGTCTTGGGCTGCACCGTCGAAGCGGAGCAGCGTGCCGAACGGCGCTTGCGTGGCCTGGCTGTTGGTCGTGATCGTATTCGGGCGGTCGTAGAAGATGCCGTAGCCGGCGCGTAGGCTGCTCTTGCCATCGCCGAACGGGTCGTACGCCAGGCCCACGCGCGGTCCGAGCTGCAACCAGTCCGCGTCGTAGGCGCCGTCGGGGAAGCCGGCATCGCCCGGATAGAGCGCGCCTTCGGGCGCGTGCTCATACACCGTCGACTGCTGGCCGGGCCGAAAGCCGGCGATTCGGTTGTTGGCGTCCGTGTACGGCAAGAACGGCTCCCAGCGGAGACCGAGGTTCAGCGTCAGCTTCGCGTTCAGGCGAAACGTGTCCTGGATGAAGGTGGCCAGCGAGTGCATGCGCGTGCCCTTGTACTCGCCCACGCCCTGTTCGAAGCGCTGGAACTTACCGAGCATGAAATCTGCGAGCGCGTCGCCCGTGAACGGGGCGGAGGAATTGAACGTGTACCGCCCGTTGCCGCGGAAATTGTTGACGACGTCCCCCGTGCCGTAGGCGTAGTCCACGCCGAGGGCCAGCTCGTGGCGCGCCGTGGTCCACCGGACGGTATCGATGATTTGGAGCTCGTCGCGCAGGAAGGTGTTGGTGTCGCCCGTGTTGGCGTTGAAATAGCCCTCGACGTTGAAGTACCACTGAGGCGTCGCGTCGTTGTAGACGTTCGAGATGCCGATCGAGGCATAGTCGGGCGGGTAGACCTGGAAGTTGTCGTTGTTCGTCCGGTTGAATGTGACCACGAGGTTGTTCAGCATCCGATCCGACAGCATGTAGCTGTCGTTCACGGAAACGACCGTGTTCTGCCAGGTGCGGCCAAAGGCGCTGGTGAAGACATTGCTCTCTTCCAGATACGCCGGCACCGAGGCGCGCGAGACCCAGACCCGGCCATAGATCTGATGCCTGTCGCTGAAGCGATGGTCGACGCGCCCCAGCCACTGGTCATCGTCGAACGACTCTGGCTGCGCGTAGCGCAGCAGATTGGGACTGTCGGTCGGGCCCGCGTTCGGCAGCGGGACCCAATCGTTCAGTATCCCGAGCGCCACGGGGCTCAGGCGGCCGGCGGGAATCTGGTTGTTGGGGAACGGCGTGCCCGTGCGCGGATCAGTGAGTGGCTGTGACAGCGCTGAGAAATCGCCGGCGCGCTGCGCAGAGGTGGGCACCAGCACCGTGTCCGTCTGAGGCTGGCTATCCTCCGACGTGTGCTGATAGGACCCGAAGAAGAAGGTGCGCCCCTGCTTGATCGGCCCGCCGAACGTGCCGCCGATCTGCTGGCGCTTCAAGCCATCGTCTTGACCGGGCGTGAAGAAGTTCGTCGCGTTGAGACTGTGATCGCGCACATAGCCGAAGGCGAGCCCCTTGAAGTCGTTGGTGCCCGAGCGTGTCACCGCGTTGACAATCGCTCCCATCTGACGGCCGTATTCGGCGCTGAAGTTGTTGGTCTGCACGCTGAACTCTTGCAGCGCGTCAGGGTTGGGCATGGGATTCGGCGCGTTGCTGTAGTGGTCGTTGTTCGAGCCGCCGTCCAGCACGTAGTTCGTCGTGTTGCCGCGCGCACCAGCCGAGGACACCGGCTGCACGCCAGGGTACGTCGCGCCGGAGGTGAGGCTGGTCTCCGGATCTGGCTGCATGCCGGGCACGACGAGCATCAACTGCGTGGGGTTGCGACCGTTGAGCGGCAGACCTTCGATGCGCTGTTGATCGACGATGGTCTTCAGGGTGCTGGTGGTTGTGTCGACGGTTCGCGCGAGGCCGCTCACCGTGACGCTCTCGGTGACGTCGCCCACCTCGAGCGTGGCGTCGAGCCGCACCTCCTCGTTCACACGGACGGTAACGTCCGGCGTCGTGAGGATCTGAAATCCCGTGAGCTCGACGGAGACGGTATACGAGCCGACCGGCAGACCGCGCAGGACGTACTGGCCGCTTTGCGACGTGACGGCAGTGAGCGTCGTGTCGGTGGCGGTGTTCGTGGCGGTCACGGTGGCGCCAGGCACGATGCCGCCATCGGCGTCGCGCACCATCCCGACGATGCTACCGGTCGTAGTTTGGGCGGATGCCTGTGAACCGGCGCACAGCAGGGCGGCGAGGCCGGCGGCCGTGATGAAGCGCCAGAGATTCATGTCTCCTCCTCGTTCGGTCAGGGCAATGCGGCGCACGAGGCCGCAGACACATGCGGGAGCCTGGGCCACGTCGTTGATCGCGCGACGCGGCCAAATCGTGGTTGGCAAAGTACAGCGCGGTCGCATTCCAAAGTCAATACAATTATGAAACGTCACGTATAAAATGAAACGTGGTTTATGGTTTCTGGTGCACGTCGATCGTTAACGGAGGCTCGAAGCTCATGAAGAAAAGATGGAGCGCGCTGACGCTTGCCGTGTGGGCGCCGGCAGCGGTCGTGGCTGTTGGGCTGGGAGAGGCGAAGCAGCCGATCGAAGGGGACGCCGCGCCATTTCTGAGGTCCGAGCTGATCTTTCCAGTGGAGCATTGGCACAACCACGCGTCATCGATCGTCGAGACGCCGCGTGGCGACCTGCTGGTGTGTTGGTTCCATGGATCCGGAGAGCGGACGGCGGATGATGTCGTCATCCAAGGCGCCAGGCTCCAGCAAGGGCGCCGGCAATGGACCGAGCGCTTCTTGATGGCCGATACGCCCGGCTATCCCGACACCAACGCGACGATGCTCATCGACCCTCAGCAGCGTCTGTGGCTCTTCTGGCCGACCATCCTTGCGAACCGGTGGGAGTCCGCCCTGATGAAATACAAGCGCGCGCCAACGGCCGAGGGCGACGGCCGACCAGCGTGGGACACCAGCGAGGTGCTCCACGTGACGCCCGGCGACCGATTCGAGTCCGTTACAGACCGCGTGACGGACGAGTGGCGTGCGACGGCTTCCCCAGGGGCGCGCGCCTACGCGGAGGGCACATCTCCCAGATTCGGCAGGACGCGGCCAACAAGCTGACCCGTCGGCTCGGGTGGATGACGCGGGCGCATCCTCTGGTGCTGGACCAGACACGACTGATCGTGCCGCTGTACTCTGACGGCTTCAGCTTCTCGCTGATGGCCATTTCGGACGATTGGGGCGAGACCTGGAAGACCAGCACACCCTTGGTGGGCGCTGGCAACATCCAACCGTCGATCGCGCGGCGCAAGGATGGCACGCTGGTCACGTACATGCGCGACAATGGCCCGCCGCCGAAGCGCCTGATGATGAGCACCTCGACCGATCGCGGCGAAACCTGGTCTCCCGTCGTCGACTCACCATTCTTCAACCCGGGCTCTGGTGCCGAGGTGATCACCCTGAGCAGCGGGCACTGGGTGTTGATCTATAACGATCTCGAGCGGGGCCGCTACAGCTTGGCGGTGTCGCTCTCGGAAGACGAGGGGCGGACGTGGCCATGGACGCGTCACCTGGAGCGCAACCGGCCGAAGAGCGAGAACCGAGACGAGTGGGGCGAGTATCATTACCCGTCGATCATCGAAGCACGCGACGGGACGCTGCACGCCAGCTACAGTTACTTCCAGCCGGCGGCCGACTCGCAGCGTGACGCCGAGGAGCGTTCCATTCGGAAGAGCATCAAACACGCCCACTTCAACGAGGCATGGATCAAACAAGGTGACCAGTGAGGTATCCGTGTTCGCGCATCTGAATCCGCGTCCCATCCGCGTCGGCCTGCTCGATTTCGGCGATGGCCGAAGCTTTCTGCAGCAGCCGCTCGAACCGGTCAACCGGGAGTTTCGTGAAAAGCTGGTCGCATGTTTGACCGCTGACGGTTTCGACGTCCTCCTCGGCGACGAGGTGATCTGGCAGAACGAGATCGCTGTGCGGAACGGCCGCCGCATGGCCGCCGAGAACGTGGACGTCGCCCTCTTCAATTTCTCTGTGTGGGCCTGGCCGCAGTACGCGCGCGTGGCCGGACAGTTCTGCCCGCAGCCGATCGTGCTGTTCTCCACGGTCAACCCGCAGTATCCGGGCTTGGTCGGCATGCTCGCGAACGGCGGATCGCTCAAGCAGGCGGGGATTCGCCATACGAAGATGTTCGGGGACGTGGACGATCCGGCCGTGTACGCGCGGCTGCGTTCACAGTTGGTGGCGGTTGCGGCGGCGCGGCGACTCAAGGGATTGACGTACTGCCTGATCGGGGGGCGCTCACTGGGCATCGACACCACGGTCATCGACCCGGCGCAGTGGATGAAGCAGTTCGGGATCGATGTCGACCATGTCGACCAATTCGAGCTGGTGCGGCGTGCCGAGCTGGAGCTGGCGCGCGGCACGCGCGTCGATCCCGCGCTTGCATATTTGAAGGGTGCCGTGGCGAAGGTCCACTGGACGGCGCCGGACGCGACGTTCCGGCTGACCGAGGAGTTGCTGCGCCGACAAATCGCCATGTACTACGCCGCGCTGGATCTGATGAGCGATTTCAAGTACGACTTCTGTGGTATCAAGGGCCAGCGCGAGCTGACGGAGCACTTTGCCACGGCGGACATCGCGGAAGCGTTTCTGAACGATCCCTATGGGCCCGACGGTACGTCGAAGCCGCCGATCGTCTGCGCCACGGAAGCAGACTCCGATGCCGCATTGACGATGCAGATCTTCAAGCAGCTCGCGGGCGAGCCAGCGCTGTTCGCCGACGTGCGGCACTATCATGCGGACCTGGGAGTGTGGGACCTCTGCAACAGCGGCCAGCATCCCACGTTCTTCGCGGGCCGCAGCCAGGATCCGGCCGTGAACCTCGCGCGGACGGAGCTCAGGCCGCAAGGGTTCTACTTTCCGGCGGGCGGCGCGTCCGTCTATCACATTGCTGCACCAGGCGAGGTGACGTTGGCGCGTCTGACGCGCGACGATGGCCGATACGTGATGCACGTTCTGAAGGCGGAATTCGTCGATTTCGGGGAGCGCAACCACGAAATCGCTGCCATCTCGCAGGACAACTGGCCGCATGCCTTTGCAAAGTTCGACTGCTCGATCGAAACCTTCATTCAGGAGTTCAGCTCCAACCACATCCACGGCGCATATGGCGACTGGGTGCGCGAGCTACAAGGCGTGTGTGATGTGCTCGGCATCGAGTGTCGTCTCCTGCACTAGCGTTAAAATCGCTGTTCGGCGATGAACTGGCGGACGATGGAGTCGATGTCGGAGTCGACGCGGAAGCCGAGGCTGAGCGGCCGACTGATATCGAAGGCGCCCGGCCAACTGCACACGATACGCATGAGGCGTTGATCCAGCTCACAGCGAACACGCGCTCGCGCTTCGGCACCGCCGAGCCGTTCGAGGCTGTCGAGCATCTCCAACGGCGTAACGCACAAGCCAGGCAAGTTCAGTGCCCGCCTGCCTTCCAGTGCCGAGGTCGGAAGGCGAGCCGCGTGCACCAGGTTCTGGATCACTACCTCGGGTGAGCAGACCCACAGCCGGGTGTCGAGCGGCACGGGACACAGGCTGTCGATGCCGGCAAGCGGCTCGCGGACGATGCCGCTGACGAACGACGATGCCGCCGCGTTCGGCTTCCCAGGCCGAACCGCAATCGTGGCCAGCCGGCAGATGACCCCGTCGATGAAGCCCCTCCTGGAATACTCGTTCACCAGGATCTCGGCGATCGCCTTCTCAGCCCCATACGAGGACTCTGGCGCGAGCGCGATGTCTTCCGGCAGGACGTCCGGGAGGCGGCCTCCGAAAACGGCGGCGGTGCTGACGAAGATGAAACGTGGCGCGTGCGGCAGGCACCGGCAAGCCTCGAGCAGGTAACGCGTCCCGTCGACGTTGACCTGCATCCCGAGGTCGAACTCCGCTTCTGCCTGCCCGCTCACGACCGCTGCCAAGTGGTAGACGACGTCCACGTCGCGCTCGACGATGGCGTGGATGAACGCAGGGTCGATGATGGTTCCGGTTCGGCAATCGACTCGAGGATCCTCTGTCGGGCATGCGGTCGAATCGGCTGTGACGATCGTCGAAACCGCCGACAGGCTGTCGCTTCCCGAAAGAAGCGCGTTGACGAGACGGTTACCCAGAAATCCGGCGGCACCAGTAATGAGTATCTTCATGGAGCGTAGAGCGCGGGGGAGGCGCCCGCTGAGCCGACTGTCATGTTATCGTTCGCGACGTGAGCACACCACTCAGGGTTGCAATCATAACTGGTGCGGGGACAGGCATCGGCAGGGCCGTGGCGATTGGCCTCCTGAGGCAGGGCTATGCCGTCGCCCTTGCGGGACGGCGCGCGGATCGGCTGCAGGAGACCGTGACAGAGTCAGGTGCGACGAAGGCGCTCGCGATTCCGACCGACGTCACCGATCCGGAGTCGGTGCGCAGGCTGTTCGACACGACGTGCGACACGTTTGGACGCGTCGACCTCGTGTTCAACAATGCCGGCCTTGGTGCGCCTGCCGTCCCGCTCGAGCAGTTGACTCTCGAGCAATGGCGGTCGGTGGTCGACGTGAACCTGACGGGCGCGTTTCTTTGCATCCAACAGGCGTTTCGGTGTATGAAACGCCAGCGTCCGATGGGTGGGCGCATCATCAACAATGGTTCTCTCTCGGCCCACGTGCCACGGCCGAGCTCGGCGCCGTACACGGCGACGAAGCATGCGATCACCGGTCTCACGAAGTCGACGGCGCTCGACGGCCGGCCGTTCGACATCGCCTGTGGGCAGATCGACATCGGCAACGCGGCCACGGACATGACGGCGAGATACGAGACCGGGGCGCGGCAGGCCAACGGCGAGATCGTGGTGGAGCCGGTGATGGACGTCACGCACGTCGTCGGGGCGGTGCTCTACATGGCCAGTCTTCCGCTGGATGCGAACGTGCAGTTCCTCACCGTCATGGCCACGAAGATGCCATTCATCGGACGGGGATGACGCAAGATCTTGCCGCGCTGGATCGTGACATCAGGCGCGCGATCGCCAACAAGCGGTTGATCGAGCTCCTCTACGAATCGAAGCGGCGTGTTGCCGAGCCGCACGATTACGGCATTCAGAAAGGCGCAGCCAAGCTGTTGGTATATCAGGTTGGCGGGGAGAGCTCGAGTCGAATCCCTGGCTGGAAACATCTCGACGTTGCGAAGATCGAACGGCTCGTCGTTTTGGACCAGGCGTTCCGTGGCAGCCGAGGCGCCGCGCATCGCCATCACAAGTCCTGGGATGTGCTGTTCGCTAGAGTGGAGTAATCGTGCAGGAATTCACGCCGAGCTCGTTCCGGGGCCAGTCGTCTTGTTAGCTGGTCGACGCCTGTGCGGTGCTTGCTGAATCACTGGCATCAGGCGACACGGAGTCGGTCGCGATCCGGCTGCGCATGATTCATGCCAAGCTCGCCCCGGGGCGAGCTGACGGAGTGTCGTGTTGGCTCACTCGTGTCGCAATGCTTCGACAGGGTCCAGCCGGGTCGCGCGTCGTGCGGGCCACAGGGACGCGGCGAGTGAGACCAGCACGAGCACCAGCACGAGAGCAGGGACGACTGAGGCGGCTGTCACAGGCTCGTGCGAGGCAAAGGGCAACAACGGTCCCACGATGGCCGCAGCTGGAAGGCCCAAGGCGAGACCGATAGCCAGCTGCACGACGGCTTGCCGCACGACGAGCCACCGAACCTGCCGAGGAGGCGCGCCTAATGCCATTCTGACACCGATTTCGTGCGTCCGCTGCGTCACGGAATACGCGGTGAGGGCGTACAAGCCAACCGCCGACAAGAGCAACGCTACGCCGGCGAAGATCGTGAACATAATGCCGAACACCCGCTGCGGCCAGCGCGTGAATGCCAACCACTCATCCAGCATTTGGACCTGGAACAGTGGAAGATCAGGATCGAGCGCTCGGACCTCCTGTCGAAGTCGTGGCACGACCGTCTCGAGCGCCGTCTCGGTGCGAACGACCAGCGTCACGGAGCGTGTTGGCTCACTGCGAAGCGGGACGTACACCACTGGCTGCGGCGGCCCGTCTGTGTTCTGAGAGACGGTCGGCGAGACGCCGACGATTGTGAGCCAGGGCGCGGAGGTCATTGGCTCGTCTTCGCTCGCAAGGCGAATGCGCTGCCCGAGCGCAGTCTTGTGTGGCAAGTACGTGCTCACGAAAGGCTCGTTGACGATGGCCGCCTCCTGCCCGGTTGTGCCATCGTTGGCCAGGAACGATCGGCCGCGAACGAGTCGCAGGCCAAGCGTGTCGAAGTAGCGCAAGCCAACCGTGACAACCGGCACACGCGGCAGCTTGTCGCCGGCCGCAGGCGAACGTCCGTCGATCACGAGCTGGCGGGCGACCCCGCCTCCACCAGGACGGTTGTCCGTCATCGTCACGGACGCGATCCCCTGGATCGCGTTGAGCCGCTCGTCGAGGCGCTGATAGAACGCGGCCCACTGTTCAGGCGTCTCGTACGTCTGAACAGGCAAGGTCAACCTCATCGTCGTCCTGCGAGATGCTTTGGAGCCACGGCCCGATCCAAACGTCGCGGGCGGCCTCTCGCGCCAACAGGACGGGACCGAGCGCACGTCGAGCGTCGACGGCGGCTTCTGCCGGTGCGACGCCTTGCTTCTCGATCTCGCTTCGCTTCATCTCGCGGTGGAAGGCGATCTCCTCCGCAAGATCAGCGTCGAGCCGATGGCTTCGGAGCGCATACCAGAGACGGCGGATGAGTCGGCGCACTGCGACCTTTTCCTGTGTGTGAAAACAGCGCTAATTAGATACCCATCGTCTGTCGATGGGAGAATGCCATGGATTGGTATCACTGTCAACTAAGCCCGTGCGGACGCGCTCGGACTCCTCGCCGAGAGCGCCCTCGCCAGTGATTTGGATCGCGGGAAGAGGGCGATCGCTGTCAAGTCGTGATTCACGTCGACCAGGACATGCTGAACGCCGACGCTGGATCGGGCACCGAGGAGGCGGTCGCATCGGACGCCGGCCAGGCGGTGCTGGAGGATGTCGACGGCGCGCGCGTTTCCGCTGAAACGTCTCGGCGCATTGCCTGCGATGCGTCGACCGTGATGATGCAGCACGCGCCAGTCCTCGCTGACACACCTCGCAGCGTCGGTCTACGCTCTGTTAGCACTCAGCGCGTCCGCGACTGCATGTTCGGCGTGGTGCCCTCGGAGAGCGAGCCGGTCGCCCGTCGGGACGGCCGGGCGTACGATACGTCGCGATATATCGCAACTGGCCGCGCGGCCAGTTCGGCCCGGGGACGGCCAGCCCGAGCCACCATTCCCTGTCTGTGCGCCGCCGTTGGTCACGCTGACCCGCGTGGTACCGACAAGCGTCCTCACTCCGCCTTGAGAACTTCCACCGGATCCACGACTGCCGCACGCCGCGCCGGAGCGTAGCTGGCGACCAGTGCCACCACAGCCAGCAGGGCGGCCACTCCCAGATACACCTGAATATCGAGTGGCCGCACCTCGAAGAGCACGGTTGTCAGCAGCCGCGTGGCTGCAACTGCGGCCGCCATGCCGAGTGCCAATCCAGCAGCGGCCAGGACTAGCCCCCGTCCGAGAATGAGCCGCAGCACGGAACCCCTGCTGGCGCCGAGCGCCATCCGCAGACCGATCTCGTTCGATCGCTGTTCGACGGCGTGCGCCATCACACCATAGACGCCCACCATGGCAAGACATACGGCCAGTCCGGCAAACAGCCCGAACAACAAGGCACGGAATGTGGGGTCTGCCACCCCTTTGGAAACCGTCGCCTCCATGGTCGTGAACGAGACCGGTACATCGGGCGAGCTTTTCGCCGCAACGCGCCGCAATGTTCCCGCGAGCGCCGTTGGATCGCCGAGCGTTCGCGCGACAACGTTGAGTGTGCTGTTGTTGTACTGGTGCTGCTGATACGGCATGTAGCACTCCGGCCCCGGTTCGATGGACGGATTGTCCTGGCGCACGTCACCGACCACACCGACGATCGTCATCCCGGCGTCTGTATCGAACGCACAGAAGATCGTCCTTCCGATCGGGTTCTCGCCGCCGAAGGAGTCCCGAGCGAGCGCCTCATTGACGATGGCGACCGGAGACGCGTCAGCGGTATCGCTCTGGTCGAAGTCGCGCCCGTTCTTTCGGGGAATTCCCAACGCTCGAAACGTACCCGGGGCCACGATAGTCATCAGCGCCTGCGTCTCGCTCGCGCGGTCACGCCGCCCCGGCCTCCAATAGGGCCCCGACCCGGCAATGGACAAGTCCCCCGGCGGTGTCGACGTGGCGCCGACGGCGATGACCCTGGGGAGCGCCGCGATTCGGGAGAGGGTCTCCCTGAAGAACGCGTTGTTTTCCTGCCGCGCGGCGACCCCGGTTGCCTTCATCACGAGCACGTTCTCAGGTTGAAAGCCCAACTCGACATTGCGCAAAGCCACAAGGCTCTTCATCAGGAGGCCCGCTCCGGTCAGCAAGACGACGGCCAGCGCAATCTCAGATACGACGAGCACTCCACGTGTACGGATGACGCGTCCCCCCATCAGGACCTGCGTGCCTCCCAGCTTGAGCGCACCAATCAAATCGATCTTCGATGCGTGGAGTGCTGGAACCAGACCGAACAGCAGGCTGGTGGCAAGCGAAACGCCCAGCGTGAACGCGAGCACCCCCATGTCCATGCCGGTTTCAGCGAGCCGGGGCAGGTCGGCCGGAGCGAGCGCGACCAATGCTCTCGTTCCCCAGTAAGCCAGCAGCAATCCGGCAGCGCCGGCGACGAGTGCCAGCAGGACGCTCTCGGTAATCAATTGCCGGACGATCCGAGCATGACCGGCGCCCAGTGCCGCGCGCAGCCCCAACTCACGGGTGCGTGCCATCGCCTTTCCCAGCAGCAGCGTGGCGGTGTTGGCGCACGCGATCAAGAGCACAACGCCAACCACGCCCCACAAGAGATAAAGCGTGAGACGCACATCCCCCACCATGTCGTCCTGCAGTCGTGTCACGGCCACGCTTTCGCCTTCGTTGCTCTCTGGGTGCTGCCGCTCGAGGCGAGCAGCGATGGCCGTCATCTCGGTTTGCGCCTGGTCGAGTAGCAGACCCGGTTTGAGTCGTCCGACCGCGCTGTAATTATGTCCCCCGCGGTTGTCGGAGATCGTCGTTTCCGGAAACCAGAGATCCGTCTCGTCCGGGAACTGGAAGCCCGGTGGCAGCACGCCCACGATCGACAGCGCGTTGCTATAGAGGCGAACGGTTTGCCCGAGCACGTCAGGGTCCCCGCCGAAGCGGGTTTGCCAGTACCGATGGCTGATCAGCGCCGTGACGGGCCTGGGGCCCGACGTGACATCCTCCGGAGCGGGCTCAGAAGCACCGCGTTCACGACACTGAACACCGCTGTGTTCGCGCCGATGCCGAGCGCCATGACCAAGACGGCGAGCACCGCAAAGCTCGGACTTCGACGCAACGTCCGCGCTGCATACCGGAGGTCGCGAAGCACATCCTTGACGAAGGTCACACTCCGGAGGTCGCGGCACTCTTCTTTGCTCTTGCCGATGGCACCCATCGCGCGCAGCGCCGCGTATCGCGCC
>WHTT01000060.1 GCA_009377605.1 Luteitalea sp. | reverse complement strand
GGACACACATGGCAGTCGTTGCCATAAGGAAAACGGAACCGTACCTTCAAGCGGCGCTGGGCGATCAAAGGAGAGTCAATACGCGCGGCGATCTGATCACGGTCCTGATGACCGAAGAGCTCTACTCGTACCGGTACGCCCTCCACCTGATACGTGCTGGTGATCTTGCCGCTCCATAAATCCAACTCCTGCCGCACCTGCTCGAAGTCATCGACTAGCGCCTCGGTGCCATCCTGCTTCAGCAACACCAATCCGACGAGGCCAAGATGCAAGCGGTGCGGGTTCGTCCGCAACCAGTCTGCCGCCGTCTTCTTCGCTCCTCCCTCATGTTGGACCGCATACGGGACACGTCTGCCGCCGCAGGTTGGATACGACTCGGCCACATCATCGATGCTGTATGCCTGTCCCGCGAAGCTGTGCCAGCCCCACTGAGATTGGGTCCCCAAAGAAATGCCGTCCTCATAGAGCTCCGGAAACGTTTGCAGCCCGCTGACGTCCACCGTAAAGGCAAATTCCCCGTTCCCCACCGAGAGCGACCCGAGGGAGTCGGCGTTCGTCAGCTTTACGTTATGCCGGGTGACCAGGGCGTGTCGGTCGATCGCTGCACTGCCGTTGTTGGATCGAGCACAAGCCAAGAAGCTTGCGAGCATCAACGAGATTGAGATGAGTCGCGTCGTGCAGTGGCGAATAGTCATCGGAAGCGTGTGACTCGCGAGCGTATCCTTCGCTACGGAACAAGGGCGCCGCCCGCAACATGATCTGCCGGGATGACGATAGGACTGCCGGAGAATATGTTACCGCGCAGGAATCATCTCGGTCGTCAGCCTGTCGGCGTTGGCGGCAATCCTGCTCTTGGCCGTCATGTCCCACACCGAGGTGTCCAGCTGCCGAAGCGCGAGCACCGACGTGATCCAGGCCTGCGTCCAGCCGGTCTCGACGGACCACGCTCCCCAGCCATGGTCCGCGTTGCTGGCCCAATATGCCCACCGGGTGAAGTCAAAGCCGCGGAACCAGGCACCGTCCAGCTCGGGACGACGCTCCGAAGAGACTTGGATACGACATAGGTACTCCGCCAAGCGGTCGGCGGCCTCGCGATACAACGGCTCACCGGTCGCGGCGGCCGCCTCGTGCAAACCGAGGAAGGCGAAGTTGCTCGTATAGAGCACGTCAGTCAGTGGGTCACCGTTCTCCTGAATGAGCGGGGCCTCTGACGTGCCGTACTCCTCATTCGTCTTCGGCGGCGTGTAGTGTCCCTGCGCCGCTGAGCCTATGGCTTCGCGAATCGCGCCAGACTGATCCTGCAGCGCCGTCAGGTCCCGCGCCATGAGCCGGAGCCACTCGCGGTGCTTCGGCGTGTCTTCCAGGCGCACGAGCCACGCCAAGGGCAGCAGCATGCGGGCGCGCTCCTGCTGGATACCGTTTTGCCACCGCCACCGGTCCGGATAGGCTTCCATGGTCTGACTGATGGCACGTCGTGTTCGTTCCAGAAACGGCTTGTACGCCGTCCTCTCGTAGGCCCAGAGGTACGCGGCCCACGCATACGCCTCGTAGTGCGGGGCATAGTGAATCCTGTCGCTCTCGAAATAGTGTTGCCAGCCGTGCTCTTGTAGATCGTCTTCCTCCAGCCGGTTGCCTCGAAACCCGAACCGGCCCGTTGTTCGCAGGTTGGCCAGCAGGGACCGCAACATGGGCTCGTCCCAGCGGTCCGAGTCGAGAGCTGCCGCGGCCAGCATGGTTCCAAGCAGCGCTCGAGCGTTGTCGTCTCCGTAATACACGCCCGTTCCAGCCGGGAGGAACCACCCCAGTAGTCCAAACGACGGGCTCGCCGGGTTGCGACGGGGGCCGCCCGCCAGCGGGGAGGTGAAGTACAGGAAGTCGAGGAGGTTCCGGGCGATTGTGGCGTCGCGTGCGTCTGCACGGAGTGCGCTGGCAAGCGCATACGCGGCAGCCACTTCTGCCGTGCAGTCACTCCGCCGGTCCCATCTCACCCACTGGCTGCCATCGGGTTGGATGTTGCTGGAGAATCCCTCGAGCACACCCTCGCGGCCATCGCCAACTTTCCACGCTGCGAGTGGGCCGGGGCCTACCCGCTCCTTCAGACCGTCGGCCTCGTCAAGCTGGTGTCGCCACGAGGCGTCTATCAACATGCGTGCAGACGCGAACCAGTCGATGCCTCGACGGAGCGCGTGCGCTTCCGCGTCCGGCGGGAGCGCCTCATCGCGTCCGAACGAAGGCCGGACGGACGAGGTCCACGCGAGCTCGGGCGGCTCGTCGCTCTCTGTCACCCAGGCCAAGATGTGCTTCCAAACGGTGTTCCAGGCTTCGGGTGGTGCGTAGCGCGCCGTTACGAACTGGCTCAGGCTCGTGGTCCCCACGAGAACAGCGCTATCTGGGTGCTGAAACAACAAGGGATACACGTCGTCTCTCGGCAACCCGTAGACAGCGGTGTCGAACCCGGCAACGCGCGCCAAAACGATGTCGCCCGATACGCCTTCGACTGGGACGAACCTCGCCCGGTGCACCGAGAGGATGGCAAGCCGAGGCACCCGTGGAGCTAGGGCGTCACTGGCGACAACAACGCGTTCCTTTTCGACAGCGCGCGGCGGCGCGAGCTCGAGGCGAGGCACATGCGAGGGATATTCAACATAGAGCCGCAGCTTCTTTGCTGTGGCTGTCGCGAAGAGCGAATCTGGGATGGAGAGGGGCCTTGCAGGGTACTCGTCAGCGAGCAGCAACACACCGGCGCGTTGAGGAGCCGCGGCGATTGCTTCCTCGGCGGTGTCGTAGCGCTGGACGGCAGCACCCGCCGCCACGAGCGCTTGATACAGATCGCTCCCGGGACGAGCCGCCATCACGAGGGGCCTTGGCGCGGCGCTCGACTGCACCTGCCCGAGCGTAAGCACCGCGGCGATGATCCAATGAATCGGCATGGTACCTACGCCCAGAGCTCCCTTGAATAGTCACTCGTAGCGCAGGCCTTTAGGCCTGCCTGCTAGACGGGCCGCGATTGGCGTCGCTTGGCAGGCCTAAAGGCCTGCGCTACGTCTGCCAAGGGGTGACGACACAAGTGAACTCCAGGAACTCCAGGATTAGAAGAGAAATTTCACGCCGAACTGGATGTTGCGACCGTCAGCCGCCGAGGTGATGCGGCCGACCTCGTCTGGCTCGCTGATGTTGCTGGCTGGCAGGTCAAAGTTCGCACGATTGAGAAGATTGAAGAACTCCGCCCGTATCTCCATGCGTAGCGTGTCGGTGAGCTGCGCACTCTTGAACAGTCCCGCATCCCAGCTAAAGAACCCGGGCCCAAACAGCATGTTGCGAGCCGAGTTTCCGAACGTGAACTCCGCGGGCTCGGCGAACGCCGCGGGATTGAACCACTGATCGATCGTCTGATTGGCCGGTTCGGGATCGCCGATGATATCCGCGCGGCCGCTCGGCCAGCCGAGCACTTGGCTGGCAAACGTGATCGAATAGGGCTGGCCGCTGCTGATGTTCATGATGCCAGCCAGTCTCCACCCGCCAAACAACGCGTCGGCGATGCCGTTCATCGATGACCCCCAGCGCTTGCCGTTGCCGAAGGGCAGCTCGTAGATGTAGTTTGCCGTCAGCACGTGTCGGCGGATGAAGTCCAGGTTGCCGCGATCGAGCCGCGTGTTGCGATTGTCCAGCGGTGGCTGGCCGTACACCTGCTCCCCCAGCGCGCGGGTGAACTGGTACTCGAGCTGAAACGCCAGCCCTCCGGAGAGACGGCGCACCGCACCGAGGTGCAGTTGATGCGTAATGGAGCTGCGGCCGGATTCCGTGTAGCTAATCGGTCCCCACGGCTGGAACGGCCGTCGCGGTTGGACCGCCCCCGGGGCCGGCGCCGGGTCGTTGAGATTGAAGTTCCGTTCGAGATGGGTTCCTTTGTTGCCGACATAGGATGCGCGAACCGCCGTATTGGGCAGGAGCTCGTACTCCAGCGTGAGGTTCCACTGTTGATGATACGGACTACGCCGATCCTGGGACACCGCGTTGATGCCGGGGCTGGTTGGAATGTTGCCTTGGCCCGGGAACGGATTCTCGAACGTCAACGACGGGAGCGGTCCGGGCTCTGGCTCGAACGATTCAGTGACGAGGAATGGCGGGTTTACCGCCATGAAGAATTGGCTGTAGTTGCTGATGACGTTGTAGTAGACCCCGTAGCTCGATCGGACGACGAAGCGCGAGGAGCCGAGCGGCCGGTAGGCGAACCCGAGACGCGGCGCGAAGTTGTTGAGATCCTTGTTGATGTAGTTCGAGGCGTCCAGTCCGACCTCAGAGCCGAGGACCACGGGCAGCATCTCCATCAACCGAGGATCCGGTGTTCCGGACAGCACCACAATCTGATTGAGCTCGGGATAGAAGTTCGACATGTCGCCGCGGGCATTCCGCAACGGGCTGGCATATTCATACCGAAGACCGAGGTTGAGGGTGAGCTTGGGAAGCACCAACCAGTCATCTTGTATGTACGCCGCCCAGCGGTTGTTGAGCGGCTCGGCCTCGACGTTCTTACTCACTCGCCCGGTGGCTGACGGCGAACCGAGCAGGAAATCGGCGAAGGGATGGCCGGTGTACCTGCCGTCAAAGTCGAACTGCCCGCGATAGGGCGGCGGATTCTGAAAGTTGAAGGCCGAGGCCCGCGCAAACTCGAATCCCGCCTTGATCGTGTGCTGTCGATGTGTCCAGGTCAGGGTGTCCATGACTTGATAGGTCCGCTTGAGGTCACCGGAGCCCGGAAGGTCGAAGAAGCCTGTAAAGCCGACGATGTTCACGGTGGGAAGGCCGCCAAGACCCTCCACTGGAGCGATCAAACCGGGAATCACGCTGCTCGGATCGTAGTCGGAATTCTGTGGAGTCCGAAAGTTCTCCTCCTGATTGAATCCGAAACGAACCTCGTTGATCAATGAAGGTGAGATCACGCGCAAATACGACGCACCAAGGTTGCGCGTGGCGATTCCGAACCCTCCCCAGTTCCCAAACCTGTCCGTGGCGTTCCCCCCGGGAGAGACGAACGGACCGTCATTCACGTGGTAATAACGTCCGGTCACACGATCGCTTGGTGTCACCTCGTAGTCGATGCGGCCTGAATAACGGTCCATGTTCTCCCGGCGGGGAAGCGTGACGACCAGGTTATCCCCCAACCCGGCAGCTCCCGTACCCGCCATGTTCGGCTCGGACGCAAACTCCAGCAGCTCCGTGGCCACGGGGCTGATCCGGTTCGCGGGAATCCGGTTATCGGGGAACGGCGCACCCGACAGCGGGTCAGTGATGGTTGGGAGCCCGCTGAAGTCTCCGGACCGCAAGGCCGCGGTCGGCATGGAGCGGACACCCGTCTCCGACTGCCGGAGGCGCAAGCCCTCGTAGCTGCCGAAGAAGAAGAGCGTGTTGCGGATCACGGGTCCGCCGAGAGAGCCACCGAACTCATTGCGGCTGAATGGTCGCTTGGGGAGATCCGTCGCGAAGAAGTTCTTCGCGGAAAGGGCGCGGTCCCGATTGAATGCAAACGCGCTCCCATGGAGCTCGTTGCTGCCACGCTTGGTGGCCATGACAATCTGCGCCCCGCCGGAGCCGTACTCAGCCGAGGCGCCGTTGGCAATGACCTTGAGCTCGTCTATGGCGTCGACCGAAGGAATCGGTCCGACGAGCCTGCCGTTGCCGACGTCGTTCGCGTTCACGCCATCGACCGTCATGTTGGTCGACCCCACCCACGTCCCGCCCGAGATCAGCGGATTGGAGCTCGACCGCTGAACCCCCGGGCCAAGCGCCAACAGCGCATAGATGTCTCCTCTGCCGTTGAGCGGCATGTTGGCGATCTGAGGGCCATCGACGACGCTTCCGACCTCGGAGCGCTCGGATTGCACGACCGGAGTCGCGCCCGTTACCTCCACCTCGGTCACTACGCCGCCGACCTGCAGCGTCGCATCGACACGCGCCGTCTGATCGATCAGCAAGCGGATTCCAGAGATCGTGCTCGTCTGGAATCCATTGGCTGAAATGGTCAGCTGATACGTGCCTGCTTCGACACTCGTGAACGTGTAGCCACCATTGGCACCGGTCGTGGTTGCGCGAAGCACCCCGGTCTCGACGTTCAACAGCTCGACGGTGGCATTTGGCACGACCGCTCCCGATTGATCAGCGACCGCACCCACCACGGCGCCGCGAGTCACTTGGGCATCCGCTGTCGAGGCGCTCACAGACAGGAGCAGAAGCGCGGCGGCCGCCGAGACGAATCCACCTCGTCGCTCACACATGGGATTCTCCTTCCGCGTGCGTTCGAATAGCACGCACGATGGCCGTGTACATGTCGGCGCGGTATATCGTGAGCCCGATTTCCACCGGCGTGTTGTGGCGAGCAAACGCCCTTCGCCGGATCACCAGAACAGCGCCTCCGGCGGGCATCTCCAAGACCTTCTTCTGTTGGCGATCCGGCCGCGCGGCAGACATCTCTTCGACGCTGTGGTCCAAGTGCAACCCGTATTCGTTCTCCAAGACGCGGTAGAGCGACTGCGTCACCAAGTTGAAGCGGTCCAGGTCCGGACACAGATGACAGGGCAGCACGGCGGTCTCCAGCGCCAGCGGGATGTCGTCGCGCAGGCGAACCCGCCGGATCATCCACACCAGCTCGTTCTGGGGGAGGGCAAAGAGCTCTCGCGCCCCTGCGTCGGGCTCGCGTCTTGCGAACAGCAACAAACGCGAGGATGGCACGCCGCCGCGTGACTCGATTTCCTCGCTGAAGCTGCGCATCTCGTGCTGTAACTGTTGCATCCTCCGAGGCGCAACAAAGGTTCCTTGCCCCCGTTGGCGCCGAATCACGGCGACGATCGAGAGCTTCGGATACCAGCAGTTCCTCGCCACCAACTGCATCTGGCTGCTGATGCTCGGTGCCGGGTCCATTCCCAACATGGTCTTTTGCGCCTATCTCATGAAGAAGCACGCAAGCGGGCGTCTCTTTCTCGGACCGCGGCCCGATAAGACCTGGGGCGGGAGCATTCTCATGGGTCTGCTCTGGGGAGGAAGCATTTTCCTCTACGGCGCGGCGGCCCCGATGCTGGGCGACATCGGCCCATCCATCGGGTGGCCGTTGAGTCTGGCGACGGCGCTGCTCGTCGCCAACACCGCAGGATTTCTGTTGGGAGAATGGCGGCACGTTGAACGCCGGGCAATTCAGAGAATGCGCGGCGGCATCGCCGTGTTGATCGTTGCGGTCGTGTTGTGCGCGGTATCAAGCACTCTATGAAGTCTTCAGCATCACTTCCCGCCTTTTGCGACGACCTGAAGGGACGCCTCATCGTCTCCTGCCAACCGTCTGAGGAGGATCTCGTTGGGGACCCATCGTTCATGGCAGGCTTCGCCCGTGCTGCGGTCGCGGGAGGTGCGGCTGGCATCCGGGCCAACGGCCCTGTCGACGTTCACGCGATCCGCCAAGCGGTGAGCGTGCCAATCATTGGGATTCAGAAGGTCCCCCACGCGAGTGGCAAGACCGTCATCACGCCCTCTCTCGAGGCGGCCCGTCCCTTGGTGGAAGCGGGCGCCAACATGATTGCGCTCGACTGCACCGATCACGCGCGCCGGAGCGGAGCCCTGACGACGCTGCGGCGTATCAAAGACTTGCCGCGTGAAGCCGGGCGGCGGCGCGAACCGCTCGAGCGTCAATGGGATCATGCGCGCCACATCCTTGTTGGCCTGCGCGATCGTGACGCCCGGCTTCAGCCGCGCGATACCGAGATAGCTAAAGTTCCCAAGGAAGATCTCGGCGCGGTTGAACCGGAACGGCAGCAGCACGGCTGGATTCCTGTCGAGGAACCTGAACGATGCGGGCAGCACACCGATCACCTCGTGCGGCTTGCCGTCGATGGTCACGGCCTGACCGACGATGTCTCGAGCGCCTCCGAACCGACGCTGCCAATACCCGTACGTCAATACCGTCCGATCCGGACTGCCAGGCGCGTCGTCTGCCTTGGTGAAGAGTCGCCCGAGCAGCGGCTGCACGTTCAGGACCGGGAGCGTGCCGTCGGTCACGTACAGCGTCTCGACGCGCTCAGGCTCGCCGCGGCCGGTGATCGACACCTCAGGAAACGGGGCCCACAGCCCGACGTCCTCGAACACGCGGTTCTCGTCACGATATGTGAAGTAGGTGGAGGGACTCTGGGTGAAGAGATCAATGTCCAGCCCTGGCGCCGTGTGCCACATGCCGACGAGGCGGTCCGGCTCAGCGAAGGGCAGGGGCTTCAGCAGGACGCCGTAGAGCACGCTGAAGATGGCTGTGTTGGCGCCGATGCCGACGCCGAGCGTCAGTATCGAGACGGCCGTGAAGAGCGGCGTGCGGAATAGCCTGCGCCACACACGACCAAATCCTGCAAGAGGAAGCGCCATCGTGTACCTCTGCTTTCAAGGGGGCTACGCGTCCTGACAGGCATTCTGCCCCGGTGTCACCCCCCTGCGTGCGTCCCTTAGGACAGAGCGTCTAGCCTCATAGTGCGAAGTGCGTGCCACGCGACTGGCGTCGAAGACTGCCCGATTTCTTGCCGACACGTTGTATCAACCTGCAGATGAGATTCGCGGAGAGCGTCTCGGAGTGTTCGAAATCGGCGCGGTGCGTCCCATGACCGAACAGGTCCAAATCGTTCTCGCGCTCGGGTGCGCGGGGAGTCGCTGCCGAACCGCCACGCGTCGGAGCAGTCGCAGCGCCTGAGCGTCCCGCTAACCTACCCTCGGTAGGCTCGAGCCGACCGCATGATCGACAATGTAAAGCCAAGTGCCGTCGGACTGCTGGCGGACGATTTCCGCCGAGCCGAGATCATCAGGCTGTTGGAGCCTTGGGCGAAGACGTCTGCTGGCGCTCCAGACTAGTGTCCCAAGACTAGCTTCTCGGCGGTCCTGTCCCGGAACGCCGGCCGTTTCACGCGCCGTACGGAGCTTCCTGTAGACATTCGTCGTAGCCGCGGTCGTGTGTCAGGGACGGCTCGATCCGACACGTCTCCAACGACAGCTGGGGGAGACGAAGGCATGGTCATAGGGGTCGCTTCAACTCGGCCCAATGCGTCAACGCATTGCCGACGCGCTCGCCGGGGGTCGATAGCGCAATGACGGAGCCGTTCAACACATCACCGCGAAGCTTGAGATCCAACTGGAGACGATAGTCGCGGCGCTCGACGTCCGGCGTTCCAATGGTGCCGGGAAACCGGCCGGTGAAGAACCTGTTCCGGAACGTCACGTTGTCGACCGGCGTCGGCGCGGCATCGCCGAGCGCCGCGATCACGGTGTCGTCTCGAATGGTGATCGAGAAGGGCAGGTCGCCCGTATACGCAGCAAGTGTCCCGCGCCAGGTCCCTTGGAGCGGTTGGAGATCCGTCGCCGGTGCACTGTCATCGTCGTTTTCCGATTCCTCGGCACAGCCCGGTAGCAACGCATTCAAAACGTCCTTCGTGATGACGCCCGGCCATCGACTGGAGCTGTTGGCCAGGACTGCGACGGCGAGATCGTGCTCCGGCACCATGGTGAGACTCGTGCTGACGCCGCCCATGCCGCCGTTGTGGCCTACCAGAACAGCCCCCGTTGCACATTTGTCCGTCCCCCACCCGATGCCGTACGCAGCCTTGGGAGACATCTCGGCGGTAGGACGCTGCATGACCTGGCGGGAGGCCTCTGAGATGACTGCGCGCTGACCCCTGACGTCGTCGCCCAGATGAAACATCGCAAACCGGATCAGATCGTGCGCGCTCGCATACACGGCAGAGCCGCCGCGGTGATCGAAGTCGTAGAAGGGAATCGGCGTCCCGTCCGGTGCATAGCGAACAGCCTGCTGATCTTCCAAACCCGGCGGCACACCGACGGCCGAGTGGCTCATCCCAAGGGGCTCGAACACTTCCGCGCGTGTGAACTCGGCGTAGCTCATACCGGACCGCCGTGCGATCACGTAATCGATAAGCCCGTAGCCGAGATTCGAGTACTGAAAGCGTTCCCCTGGAGCGGTCACGAGGTTGGCGTAGCGCCGGATCGTTTCATCCATCGGCGGTCGTCGGTAGGGCTCATCCGCGTAAAAGAACTGATAGTGGAGTGGCAGCCCGGACGTGTGGTTCGCGACCCGCCGCATTGTCGCCTCACGCGCCGGACCAGCACGGCCGGTGACCTTCGCGTCGCCGAGGTACTCGTTGATCGGCCGGTCGAGATCCACGAGAGCTCGCTCGACCAAGATCATGAGTCCCGTCGCGGTAATCGGCTTGGAGATTGACGCCAGCGAGTACGGCGTGTGCGGCGTGGCTGCAAGCCCGGCCTCCTTGTTGGCCATGCCGAACGCCGCCTCCCAGAGGATCCGACCGTCGCGCGCCACCGCGACCGCCATCGACGGCACGCCCTCGTCTGCGACAACGCGCTCGATCTTGGTCTCTATCTCCACGAAGTTCGTGGCGGGCGGCGCGGACGCGCAGGCGGAGCCCAACGCCAGGCCACACGACAATAGAAGCGCCATCCGTGCGCCGATCACGCGGCACCCTCCTCCCAGGCTTCGACCTGCGTCTCTGCGCCGACGCCGATCAACCGCTGACACGTCTCGCCCCAGCATCGGACACACGGGCCGTCAGTCGGCCTCACCGGTCCTCGGTGCCCTCAATCGCGGCCACGCCCACGCTGGGGCAACCAGTCGGCTTCACGCCGAGTGAGACACGTGAGCCGCAGCGGAGCAGTGCAGCTTCGCCCGGACCTTGAAAGAAACTGTAGCCTTCGCGGGTGGTCCACGCCAGAGGACCGCCGACCGTCCGACCCGCCTTCTGCGCGGCCTGCTGCGCGCGGGTGACCAGTGCCTCGTATTGCGGATCCCCTTGCCGGAGACCTGAAAAGCTGCCCAGATCCGTGCTTGCCACGAACACGACATCGATGCCCGGTACGGCGGCGATCTGGTCAGCGATCTCGACCCCCGCGGGATTTTCGATCATCGCCACGATCATGATGTTGTCGTTCGCGGTTTGACGATACCCGTCGCCCCAGATCGCGCCGTACTGGCCGCCCCCCTGACTGCGCCGGCCAATCGGCGGGTACTTGGCGAACTTGACGGCAGCCTGCGCCTTCTCGACCGTGTCCACCATCGGCACGATGATGCCCAGGGCGCCGACGTCCGCCGCCTTCTGAATGTCGCCCTCGGTTGCGTCCGGCACACGAATGAACGGGATCGCCGGAGCGCCCTTGCAGGCCATCAACATCCGCGCGACATCCTGATAGGTGAGCGGGCTGTGCTGCATCTCGATCCAGGTGAAGTCGAACCCGGCATTTGCCACCGCGCAGTAGATCTCAGGGCTGGGGATCGAGACCGTGGCGCCGACGACCTTTTGTCCCTGGGCCAGCTTCTGCTTGACCGTGTTGTACGTTCTCGCAGCGGCCGGTTCCTGCCCGCGTGCGCTCGGGGACGTGATGGTGAGCAGCGCCATCGACGCCACCGCCACGAGTGGGATGTGGTTTGCGATCATTCGTGTTCTACCTTTCCGCCCCGAGCGTGTGATGCCGGTTGCCTGAGCGTCCAGCACAGTGTGGACGATTCTGCCACCCGGGTCGACACCAGTTTTGGATCACGCCTCGTTCTTGCGAGCCGCATACTCGCTCGCGCCCATCAGGTGCAGGGAGACGTACGGGGCGTCGCCCACCACCCAACTGTCGTGACCGGGTGGGATATAAAAGATATCGCCGGCGTGCATCTCAATCACGCGGCCATCGTTCATGGCCGCCGTTGCGCATCCAGCCAGGACGATCCCCACGTGCTCGACATCACAGCTCGTCTTGCCCATCGCGCGTCCAACGTCATCGGACCACTTCCAGCCGGGCTCGTACGTCGCGCGGCCAATGGTCAGGCCGCCAATGTGAACCAGCTCGAATCGCCCCTTGGCGAACGTTCGAACCTCGTCCGGGCGATCGAATCGCTTCAGTACCACGTCAAGCACGAGCACCTCCATTCCAGATACGTTCAGGAACCGTCTTGAAGCCGACTGGTTGGCCACCATCCGTCCCGGACGGCATCGTGAGCTTCGACACGGAAACTCAACATCGAGATTCAGGCGCGCTCAACAATATTCTTTACGTCGGGGAGCGCGTTCCTCCAGAAGAACCTCGCATGCCCGAACGCTTCGTCACTCGCAAGATTCTCGTGGCTGACCTCGAGAGAGGTCTCGTCGCCTTCGGGCGTCAGCGTAAGCGTGATGACGGTTCGGGTCTCGTCCGAATCGGGGAGTCGAGATATGACGCTCCAGTGGTTGTAGCGCAGAAGTCGCGCCGGCTCGCAGGCGAGGACGGTGCCGCGATCTCGAAGAGGACGCCCGCGCACGGTCCACGTGAATGTCATCGCGCTGCCGGGCTCCCAGGTTGAGTCGACCTGGGTGCCGCCCATCCATCGCGCGAGCTTGGCCGGAGCGACGAGTGAGCTCCACACCTCACTCGGCTTCGCGCGAATCCGGATGGCCTGCTGAACCGATCGAGTCGTCATGGCGACCCATCCCCCCAACCAACGGCCTCGTCCGAGGATACTCGACAACGAACGACATCGCCGGAAGGGCCCGCGAGATCCTGACCGTCTCCGCGAAGCCTTGGTTCGCCCCGAGCCTCACAAAAGTTTCACAGCGATTTCACATTCATCAAAGGACGCCTCCGCTTGGAGCTGCGTAGGCTCTAGCACTTGGACCCGATTCTCGCACGTGGCGGACGAAGGAGGGAGCAATGCCAAGGTATGACGTGATCGTCGTGGGCGCTCGCTGTGCCGGAGCACCGCTGGCGCTGCTACTGGCCAAGCGGGGAGCGAAGGTCCTACTGGTCGACCGTGCGACGTTTCCCAGCGATATCCCGCACGGGCACTTCATCCACCGGCGGGGACCGCGGCTGCTCAAAGAATGGGCCTGCTGGACCAGATCGCCGCGGCGACACCCGCGGTTCGCAACATGGTCTCCGACTTCGGCGACTTTCCGCTGGTGGTCCGCGACCTCGTCGAAGACGATGTGGCCTGGGCGTATGCGCCGCGCCGGACGACGCTCGATAAGATCCTGATCGACGCGGCAGTCGGGTACGGCGTCGAGGTACGGGAACGCTTCAGCGTTGGTGAGTACGTCTTCGAGGGCGATAAGTGCGTTGGAATCCGCGGAGGGATAGCGAGCGGCACGACCGTGGAGGAGCGCGGGACCATCACGGTAGGTGCCGACGGGCGCCACTCGCGCCTTGCACGAGCCGTGAAGGCGCCGATCTATCAGCAATCGCCCGCCGTGCTCTGTTACTACTTCTCCTATTGGAGCGGAATAGAAAGTGAGGAGTTCGAGCTCTACGTCCGAGCGCAGCAGCGCCGAGTGATCTTTTCCTTCCGGACGGAGCAGAACCTCTTTGCTGTGTTCATCGGCATGCCCGTGGAGGAGCTGCCAGCGATTCGCAGGAACATCGACGCCGCCTTCATGCGATCGCTCGATACCGTGCCAGATCTTGCCGATCGCGTTGGAGCGGGCCGGCGCGAGGAGCTGTACTATGGAGCGTCCGACCTGCCAAACTTCTACCGCAAGCCGTTCGGCGCGGGATGGGCGCTGGTAGGTGATGCCGGCTATCACAAGGACCCCTACCTCGCGCTTGGAATCAGCGACGCCTTCCATCACGCCGCCCCCCTCAGCTCCGCGATCGCCGACGGCCTCGGCGGGCGACGTGTCCTGGACGAGGCACTGGCCGACTACGAGCAACAGCGTAACGAGACGTCAGCAATTGATTACGAAGAAAATCTAGCGGCTGCGCGTTTCACACCGTTCCCACCCAGGTCATGGCAGTCCGCGCTGCTATCAGGAACGATCCGCAGGAGTCGACGCGCTTCATCAAGGCCCGCATGCGCATGATCGATCCAGCGGAGTTCTTCAACCCGGAGCACCTACAGCGACTCCTCGGTGCCGTCGCGGTATGACGAGAGGATCAGAAGCCTCAAAGGATCGGTGAACGGACGCCTCGGCGAGGCGTCCCTACCACTGATTGGGTGGCCGTGTCGTCCGCCGGTGTTTCCCCGGGCTCGATCAACAAGCTGCAGGGCACGGACGGAATGGGGGGCGGATGGCGCCCTCGCCGGCGTGGCTGCGAGGGGGGCGAGACAACAGCGCCCCGCCGGCGGCGCCCGGCGGGGCGGCAATCGGGCCAAGGGCGGATGACCGCCCGTCTCGACGCCTAGCGCGTGAACTGCAAGCGGACCTTCTGGAGCGCCAAATTGGTGCTGGCGGCGTCGAAGCGGACCCGCGCCAGATACGTGCACTCCCGGTTGTTGACCGGCCGGTTGAGGCTCACGACGTTCGATGTATGACCAGGTGTGCCGCTCGTCGCGGCGCTGGCGATGGTGGTGACCGCGGGGGCACCGCCCGCGAACTGCGGCTGGCAGACCTCGAACACGAAGAACGCGAGATTGGACGGGTTGTTATCGAACGCCCAGAACCGGAAGAAGCTCAGGGTCGCGCCAGTCGGCACCTCGAACTGGGCATCGGCGAACCGCTCGGTGCCTGCGCGGCTGAGATCCGTACAGCAGTTCGGCCCTCCAGCGTAGCGCCATTGGGTACCGGTGGTGTCGATACGCCCGATGAACTCCTTCGCCGATATCGCGCTGAAGTCGACGCCGGTGGTGGGAGTCGCCTGAGCGATGATGGCGTCCTCCTGGTCGGATATGATTGCCAGACCCACCGCGTTGTCCATGTAGACGTTATCGGCGTCTGGAGCAAAGCCCATGCTCTGCAGCACTTTAGGATCGGTGACCTGGGTCGCATCGGCAACCTGGGCCGATGCCGGCAGAGCGGCGCCCAGACCGACCAGGGTCAATACGATTGCGGGTAGCTTGTACTTCATGCTGTCCACTCCTGTCAGAAACGGGCGCTCATCGCCCTTGTTCACTACGGTCTGCTCTTCCATGAGACAGACACGCAACGCCGCGACAGGGGCTCACACGATCTTCGAAAACTAGTGCCCGCGCTGCACACCGGACCTTGCCTGTGCGGCCCATCGCGTCGTCCATCAATCAAGGATCACGACGAAACGCCGCCGCGAACGCCACACCGTCGCGATCAACGTGGTCAGCACACGCGCGACATCCGGGTACGAGAGCAGGCTGTGCTGCATTTCGCCGGCTAGAAGGGAAGCTGAAGATGCGCGTCTGACGAAAACGTTCCCACGGAGATCACGTCGATCTCCGTGGGAATCCTGGCGGGCAAAGCGAGGCGGGCTCGCGTCAGAAGTAGTACTTCGCCACGAGCTGCACGACACGCGGATCGGAGACCGTCGTGGTGATGGTGCCAAACTGCGTGCTCTGGATGTTCGCAGTCGGCGGTCCGAAATTCGGATGGTTGAGCGCGTTGAACAGCTCGCCGCGAATCACGAAGTACTGCCGGCCGAGCGTGAGGAAGCGCTTGCTGACGGAGAGATCGACGTTCCAGTAGCCGGGTGCGCGCAGAATGCCCACACCGGCATCGCCGAACTGGCCGAGCGGCGCCGACTCGAACGCGGACAGATCGATCCAGCGCTCGAGGGTCGGGTTGTCCACCTCACCGCGGCCAATCCGATTGGGCCGCTCGGGTGAGCGCGAGGCTTGCAGCGACGGGTTCGCGCCGTCGGTCACCGTGATCGGATAGCCACTGTGAGCGGTCACCGCGAAGCTCGCTGCCCAGCCGCCCGCAACCGCGTCGAACGCGCGGTTCCAGTCGCTGCCAAACCTGCGCTCCCGGCCGAACGGCAGGTCGTAACTGCCGGCCAACGAAAAGACGTGCCGCGCGTCGAAGAACGCCGGCCCGTAGTTGGCCTCGATGTCGTAGCTGTTCATGGGATACGCGCCCTCGGCGGCCGTGAAGCTTCCCGCGCCGTAGTAGCCGCGGTTGTTCGACATGGCCTTGCCGTACGCGTAGTTGGCGACGAAGTCCAGCCCCTCCCACAGCCGCTGCTTGAACGTCGTCTGCAGCGCATGGTAGTTGGCGCGCCCTCGCGACGCTGTCGTGCTGATGGACGCGATGTCCGGGTTGAAGGGATAGAGTGGCCGTCGCTCCTGGACTGGTGCCCAGGTGTTCGGGTCGCCCGTGCCGGGAAGCGGCTGATTGCCGTCGACCGGCGTGATGAGATGCGTCGAGCGGCTGCCGACGTATCCGATGTTGATGGAGGAGCTCGACCCGATCAAGTACTCGGCGACGGTATTCCACTGCTGCGTAAACTGCGGCCGTACGTTCGGATCCCACGCGCGGAGCTGGCCCGAGGGCCGATCGAGCGCCTGGAGACCCTCGAAGCCTGTCGCGATCGTGCCGGCGCCACTCGTGGCATCGTAGGCCACCTCGGACTCGAAGAAGAACGGTGGGTTGAGCGGTAAGCGCAGGTTGGCGCCCGTGCCTTCCATGTACTGCGTGATGCCATATCCGCCGCGGAACACCCAACGTGCGCCCTGGCGATGGGCAAAGCCCACCCGTGGCTCCCAGCCCTGGTAGTAGGAGTCGTACAGCGCGCGGCTGTTACCGTCCTGTCCCGCGAGAAGCTGCTCGCCGTTCGTCAGATCGAAGTTGGCCTGGCGGTCGTCCTTTTCGACGAGCGGCGACGTATATCCCCACCGCAGGCCGATGTTCAACGTCAGGCTGTCGGTGACCTTGAAGTCATCGGCGGCATAGAACGCGAGGCGATGCTGGAGGTGCGTCCACGGCTCCGACAGCGAGCCGCGCCCCTTCGCGGACACCTGGTCCAGCAGGAAGTCGGCGAAGGGCGCGCCGGTGAAGTTGAAGGCGGTGTAGTCGATGAAGCCATTCTGGCCGTTGTTCGACGAGTAGTACCGCTCCATCTCGTAGTAGTGCCACGACCCGCCGAACTTCAGCGTGTGCCGGCCGCGCACCCACGTTAGCCGCTCGTTGATCTGGAGCACGCGGTTGGCCGTGTTGCTGCCAATCGCGACGTTGCCGATGTTGGACACGGTGTTGCCCATTCGCACTTGGGTCAGGCCGGGAATGGCTTGCGCCCCTCCAATGCCCAGTTGGTTGTTCAGCGCGCCGAGGCCGCGGATGTCGACGGGCTGACTGTTGGCGGCGTTGTCGTTGATGCCGATGAGCAGGTCGTTGACCACCGCGGTGCCGAAGATACGGTTCCAGTTTGCGCCCACGCTCCAGCCGGGATCGTTGGAGGCCGAGGCGAACAACAGCGGCATGACCGTCGCCTCGGGGCGGTCGTCGTGCGCCAGCCGGGAATAGCGCACGTACAGCTTGTCGTGCGACGACGCATTCCAGTCCAGCTTCACGTCGAACTGGTCCGACTCTTCCTTCGACGCGGTCGTGCCCTGGTAGTTGTCGCGGAAGTCGCTGATCGGACGCGAGACATTGGCCCGCGGGTACAGCGACTCGTCGGCAAACAGGTTGCGCGCGAAGGTGCTGAATCGGCTGACGGGAATCTGGTTGTCGGGGAAAGGTTGGCCGGTCAGCGGATCAGAAACCTGGATGCCGCTCGCGAGCAGGCTGCTGAGGTCGCCTCGCCGCCACGCGTCGGGCACGACGGTCGTGAAGGCGTCCGCAGGCGGGGTCTCCTGGCGGGCCCCCTGATAGTCGCCGAAGAAGAACAGCGTGTCGCGCACGATCGGGCCACCAACGGTGCCGCCGAAGATGTCGCGCGAGAACTCCGACTTCGTGCCACCCGCGCGATTGGTGGCCCAGGGCGTCGCCGCCAGCTCGTTGTCGCGCCAATAGACGAACCCGTTCCCGCGGAACTGGTTGGTCCCTGATTTGATCACCATGTTGACGATGGCGCCGGCGACGTTACCCAGCTCGGGTGAGTAGTTGTTCGTCTCGACGCTGACCTGTTCCACCGCGTCGGGACTCGGCTGGTACGCGACGCCGTTGTCGATGGCGTCGTTCGCGTCGACGCCATCGAGCGTGAAGTTGTTCGCCTGCTCACGCTGGCCGTTGGAGAAGGGACGTCCGCCTCTCGTCAGGCTGTTGAACGTGCCCGGACGAGGCGTGGTCGTCCCGGGCGTGAACAGCGTGGCCGTCGCGAGGTTTCGCCCTTGGACCGGCAGCTTCTCGATCTGCTCGCGGTCGAGCGTGTTGCCCACGACCGCGTTCTCCGTCTGGAGCACGGCCCCTGTCGCGGTCACTTCGACCCGCTCCTCGACGGCGCCGAGCTCCAGCGTGAAGTCGACACGCGCCGTCTGTGACGCGGACAACGTGACCGTGGACTGCACGCCCTTGAAGCCCTCCATGTCCACGGCGACGATGTAGGTGCCAATCGGCACGCTCGTCATGACGTAGTTCCCGGCCTCGTTCGTCACACCGGTGTAGGTGATGTTTGTGGCTTGATTGGTTGCGGTGACGGTCAGGCCAGGCACGGCCGCGCCCGAATCATCGGACACAATGCCCGTGACGGTGGCCAAGCCTGTCTGCGCCGTGGCCGTCGTCGAGACGACGAAGCCGGCGAGCGCGGCGAGACAGAGCCGCACTACAAAACACGAACGCGTACACATGGGTAAGCTCCTCTCCTCCATCCAAAGAAGACCGAGAGCGGACCGGGTTCCCCGAGACCCTTTCCTTTTCGTCCGATCTGTCGTACGGTGCAGCCGCGTGGGTGGCAACCTCGCCCTTCGACCGTGCTCATCCCTCGACTTCGCTCGGGATGACCCTGAGCGCTGTCGAAGGGTCGAGGGACGTTCGAGGTTGTCGGCCGTTCCCAAGCGGGAACAACCGATGACGGATTATCCGCGAAAAGCAGAGCCCGGTCTACTCGCAGACCAGCCGTTGCGTGCCGTCCAGCCGCCACGCGCGGCTACTAATCACGAGGGAAGAAGCTTGGCATACCGACACTCATTTCACCGTCGACTACTGGCTTTCCTGGTCCTGATTGTCATGGTTGCTCCGCCACTGCACGGTCAGAACCCTGACTTCGATCTACTGATCAAAGGCGGGCACGTGATCGATCCGAAGAACGGGATCGACGCCGTGATGGACGTCGGCATTGCCGACGGCAAGATTACCGAAGTGGCGGCCGACATCGATTCCTCCCGGGCCGGACGGGTGGCCGACGCCGGCGGCCTGTACGTCGTCCCCGGCCTGATCGACATCCACGCGCATGTCTTCTACGGGACGGAGGACGATGCGTACCTGAGCAACGGCTTCTCGGCCGTTCCCGCCGACAGCTACTCCTTCAGGAGCGGCCAGACGACGTTGGTCGACGTTGGCGGCGCCGGCTGGCGCAACTTCCCGCAGTTCAAAGCACAGGTCATCGACCGCTCCAGGACGCGCGTGCTCTCGTTCATCAACATCGTGGGGTCGGGCATGAAGGGGGGACCGGTCGAACAGAATCTCTCCGATATGGACGCCGCCCTGACGGCAATGCGGATCAGTGAGCATCCGGAGCTGATCGTCGGCATCAAAGTCGCCCACTACAGCGGTCCGGAGTGGGATCCCGTGACACGAGCCGTGGAAGCCGGCCGTGAGGCGGATGTCCCGGTCATGGTCGATTTCGGCGGCCATACTCCGCCGCTTTCGCTCGAGGACTTGCTTCTGAAGTACCTTCGCCCGGGCGACATCCTGACCCACACCTTCGCCCACGTGCGCGGCAGAACGCCGATCGTGGACGAGGAAGGAAAAGTCAGGCCGTACGTCTGGGAGGCGCGTAAGCGGGGCATCATCTTCGACGTTGGCCACGGCGGAGGCAGCTTTCTCTACCGGCAGGCGGTGCCCGCCATGGAGCAGGGCTTCGCTCCCGACGTGATCAGCACCGACCTGCACACTGGCAGCATGAACGGGGGCATGAAGAACATCCTGAACACGATGTCGAAATTCCTGAATATGGGGATGTCGCTCCAGGACGTCATCAAGAGCAACACATCGAGGGCGGCCGAGATCATCAAGCGATCCGATCTGGGTCACCTGAGCGTCGGAGCCGAAGCCGATGTCGCGGTGCTGAACGTCCGGCGCGGCACGTTCGGCTTCATCGATGTGTCCGGCGGCAAGCTCGCCGGCGATCGGAAGCTGGAGTGCGAGCTGACGGTCAAGGGCGGTGAGGTGGTGTGGGATCTGAACGGAATCGCGCATCCTCTCTGGACAGAGGTCCCGGAGCGTAGCCCGGACTAGTGAGGGCCCTTTGCGACCATCTCCTCCATTGCCGCGGCAAACGTATCGATCTCTTCGAGTGTCGTGTAGACGTTCGGTGTGACACGCACGCCTTCGTATTCAGCATGCACGATGGGCGTTGCGATGATGCGCCAGCGCTCCCACAGGCGATCGACGACCTTCGGGGCAGGAATGCCCGCGATCTGCACCGTCCCGATCGCGCACGAATGGCCCGGGTCGAGATTCGTGTGAATGCGAATGCGGGAGGATTGCTGCAGCCGCGTCGCCCAGCGGTCGCGCAAGTAACGTAGCCGCGCCGCTTTGCGCTCGATTCCAATGCCTTCGTGGAAGCTCAGGGCTTCGGCGATGGCATTGTGGTTTGCCGCCGGGTGCGTGCCGATCTCCTCGAATTTCCGGATGTCGCCCGTGTGCTTTTCGGCAGCCGGCGTGAGCGGCCAGAGCGACTGGATGTTCTCGCGCCGCACATAGAGGAAGCCGGTTCCAATCGGCGCCAGCAGCCACTTGTGCAAGCTGGTACCGTAGTAGTCGCAGCCGAGGTCTTCGAGTGTGTATGGGAAGTGTGCGAAGGCGTGGGCGCCGTCCACAATGGTTCGAATGCCGCGCCCGCGTGCCTCGTCGCAGATTCGCCGCACCGGAAAGATCTGCCCGGTCAAATTGGTAATGTGGCAGAAGTGCAGGACCTTCGTCGCAGGCGTCAGGGCAGCGATGAGGCGATCGGCCAGATCGTCCAGCGATGGCGGTGGAACGGGAAACGAGATCTTCTTCACGTTAATCCCATCCCGCCGAGCACGCTGGTCCCAGGTGTCGAGCATCCGACCGTAATCCTGGTTCGTCGTCACGACGTCATCGCCGCGCTTCAACTCGATGCCGAGCTGCGCGATTTGAAGCGCCTCGCTGGCATTCCGCGTAATGGCCATCTCTTCGGCGCTGCAGCCGAATGCCGCGGCGAGACGCCGCCTGACGGTTTCGATGTTCGGCTCCAGGATTTGCCACATGTGGTACACGGGCGCCTGGTTCGACATGTCGAGATAGCGCTTGAGCGCTTCGTGGACGACCCGCGGGCTGGGACAGCAGCCGCCGTTGTTGAGGTTGATCAGTGAGCGATCGAGCGTGAAGGCCTGCTGGATCTCGCGCCAGTAGTGCTCGTCAGCGGCAACATCCGCGGGCGCACGTCCTTCGATCGCTCGTCCTGCAGCAGCCACCCGTTCGATGCCACGGTCGGTGAAGGCGGCAACCGCCGCCACGCTGGCCGCTCCGCTCGTTCGTAGAAATGCGCGTCGGCTGAACATTCAACGCTCCGCTCATGCTCTGCGTACCTGCAAGGTTTTGCGCAAACCGCACCGTGAAGCGATCCTACCCTACCGTTGAAGCTTGGGGAGTGCCATCGAGCGCTTGCCAAATCGAGCTCAGCAGTAGAGAATGATGCTGCAGCGTTCGAGTCAGTCTCCTCCCCGCACGTCAACCCGAGACCGATCACCGCCGTGGATGTCGTCCGTCGCCTAGCCGCACATAGGACGCTTGCCGCCGTTCCTCGCGAACAGCTCGCCTGGGTGGCCTTGCACGGGCGTCTGCGCCTCCTCTCCGCCGGCCAAGTCGCAGCGCCGGAGATGGGCCCGATGGAGGACCTGTGGGTCGTCCTGTCCGGGCGTCTGTGCATCCGCGTGAATCGCGGCGCTGGGCCGCGCAAGGTGACGTCACGGGTCTGCTGCCGTACTCGCGTCTGGGCTCCCCGCCAGGGAATGTGATGGCCGAAGAGTCGACCGAGATGGTGGTTGTGTCCGCGGAGCACTTCCCGGCCATGATCCGCGAGTGTTACGACCTGACGAGGATTCTCGTCCATGTGATGCTCGATCGTGCCCGGCGTTTCACGTCGAGCGACCTCCTCGACGAGAAGATGCTGTCGCTCGGCAAGCTGGCGGCGGGCCTCGCCCACGAGTTGAACAACCCTGCCTCGGCGGTGGCACGCAGCGCGGACGGGCTCGCGAACCGTCTCTCCGAGATAGAGCGGACATCACGCGCGATCGGCGCCGCGAGACTTCCGCCGCCCCAGCTCGCCCTCGTCGAACGGGCGCTCGAGATGTGCCGGAACGTTGCCACCACATCCATCCGATCGCCGATCGAGCAGGCTGACCGAGAGGACGACATCGCTGATTGGCTGACCGCACACGGCGCCGATGTTGGCGCCGCCGAGGCGCTGGCGGACACACCGATGACACTGGAGGAGCTCGACGAGCTGGCCGCCGCGCTGAGCAGTGACACGCTCGATCTGGCCATCCAAGCGGTGACGGCCGGCTGCACGACCAAGAAGCTCGCCAAGGAGATCGAAGCGGCCGCCTCACGGATCCACACGCTGGTCGCGGCCGTGAAGGGGTTCACATACATGGACCAGGCGACGGCTGCCAAGCCCGTGGATCTCGGTCAAGGCCTCCGCGACACGCTGGCCGTGCTCGCCGCAAAGGCGCGCGCGCGATCCGTGGGCGTGACCATCGACGTCGAACCAGGTCTCCCGCTCGTTCAAGGGCTTGGCGGTGAGCTGAATCAGGTGTGGGCGAACCTGATTGACAATGCGCTCGACGCTGCTCTCTCATCCGGTCATGTGAGCGTGTCGGCCGCCCGCGAGGGGCGCTTCGTGGTCGTCCGGGTCGTCGATGATGGCCCCGGCATCCCCGCCGTGACCCTGGAGCGCATCTTCGAGCCGTTCTTCACGACGAAGCCCGTGGGGCAGGGCACGGGACTGGGCCTCGACATCGCGCGGCGGCTCGTCAAACAGCACGATGGCGAGATCGGCGTGCTGTCGCGGCCGGGACACACGGAGCTTCGCGTGACGCTGCCCGCCGCACGTGTCTCGTAAGCACCATCGGACTTTCACGTGGCCAAACCCGTCATTCTCACCGTCGACGATGACCCCGAGGTGTTGAGCGCGATCGAGCGCGACCGATGCTGGACGTGCCGGGCGTGGCGCCGCTGGTCGGCGCCGGCATCTACTACGGCGCCGCAACGACGGAGGCAGCCATCTATCGCGGCCGAGACGTGTGTGTCGTGGGCGGCGCGAACTCAGCCGGCCAAGGGGCGCTCTTCTTCACGCGCTATGCACGGCGAGTTGTGGTGCTCGCACGCCAGAAGAGTCTCTCCGTGTCGATGTCGCAGTACCTGGTCGACAGGATCGCGGCGACGACGAACATCGACGTGCTCGCGCGGGTCGAGGTGACGGGCGCCTGCGGGAACGGCCACCTCGAGCAGGTGACGATCTGTAACCTCGACACCGGCCAGCCAGGAAGCATCGATGTCGACGCGATGTTCATCTTCATCGGCGCCGCACCGAGGTCCGACGTGGTGTCCGCTGTCGTCGAATGCGACGAGAAGGGATTCATCCTGACAGGTCCAGACCTGTTCCGATCCGGCCGCAAGCCGCGCGGCTGGACGCTGGATCGCGATCCGTTCTTCTTCGAGACCAGCATGCCCGGCGTGTTCGCGGCCGGCGACGTACGGGCTGGCAGCAACCGGCGCGTCGCCTCGGCGGTGGGCGAGGGCGCCGCCGCGATTTACACGATTCACCGCTATCTCGAGACCGTCTGAACCGGCCCGGTATCGCACACCGAAGGTGGGTGAGCCACCACCCAACGCACTGAACAGCCCGGACCTGCTGTTACGCGTGCACCGGCTGGATGTTCTGGTTGACCCGGAAGAGATTGTCAGGGTCGTACGTTGCTTTGACAGACACCAGGCGGCGGTAGTTGTCGCCGTAGGTCGCCTCGACCCGGCCCTCCGCCTCGTCATCCATCATGAAGTTGACGTAGGCGCCCTCGAGATTGTATGGGTGGACCGCCTTCCAGTACATGCGCCCCCATGCCTTGAGCGCGTCAGCGCCGTTCCGGTCCGAATCAATCCCTGCAATGACCATCGACCACCGCGCGTCGCGTGTGCTCCAGGCGGTTGCGTCCTTGGCCACGCGCTCGACAGCCCCATCGATGGGGTAGAGGTGCATGAGCGAGAGCTCGGTTGGCGCCCGAGCCGCCTGCGCGATGTGCACGTCGATGACTTGGTCGGGAAGCGACTGGACGAAGTCGCCCTTCCAATACCACTGCAGCCCCTTGGGAAAGAACGGATCGAAGAGCGCCTGCATCGCGGGGAACGGTATCGCGCTCATCCAGTTGAACATCGGCGGCGGCACGGCCTCGAGCAGCGGCGCCATAGCCCGTTCGCCGTCTGCCGCCGAGCCGTTGTAGCTGGCGATCACCGCGCAGGCGCGCTTACCCCAGGAGTCCCTGGGGAACGGGTCCATCGACGGCACCGTCTTGAGGCCCACGAAGGCGCCGAGCTCCTCGGGCGCCGACGCCAGGAAGTCGCGATAGGTTTGCATGACTACTCGTGCGTCGATGGCATCCCAAAAGATCGGGCCAGCGTAGACCATGCCAACCGGATGCGCCCGGAAGAGGAAGCTGGTCACGACGCCGAAGTTGCCGCCGCCGCCGCGAAGCGCCCAGAAGAGATCGGGATGTTGATCCTCGCTGGCCGTAACGAAGCGTCCGTCGGCAAGCACGACGTCCGCCTCCAGGAGGTTGTCGATGGTGAGGCCGTACTTGCGCGTGAGATACCCGGTGCCGCCGCCGAGCGTGAGGCCAGCCACACCGGTCGTGGAGACGATGCCGAAGGGGACCGCCAGGCCGAAGGGGTGAGTGGCATGATCGACATCGCCGGACGTGCACCCAGCATCGACACGGACGGTCCGACTCGCCGGATCGACGCGCACGCTCCTCATCATCTCCAGATCGATCACCAGCCCATCGTCACAAGAGCCGAGCCCCGGTCCGTTGTGCCCGCCGCCGCGGATCGCGATGAGCAGACCCTGCTCGCGGCCGAAGCGGACCGCCGTGATGACGTCGGCAACGTCTACGCAGCGGGCTATCAACCGCGGACGCTTGTCGATCATGCCGTTGTAGAGAGAGCGCGCCGTGTCGTAATTGGCGTCGCCAGGACGAACGAGCTGCCCGCGAAGGTTCTTCTGGAAGGTTGAAACGATCTGGTCAGTCATGGATTGCACTCCAGGGAGGCTCGTGCCGCGATCGGTCACGTGTAGATTGTCTTTGGGAGGGAAAACGATTCTAGCAGGGGTTGGGCCCGCTGCGCCAGCGCGATGATCGCGAGGTGGCAATCGCGGCGAGAAAAAGGGGTCCCCGATGCCCGTTGCGCGTCGCCATTTTTGGGCGCCGAGGAGGATTAGCGCTCAGGGGCCGATCGCGACGCGAGCCGGGTGACCGTCACGGCGCGTGGGTTGCGTTTGCTTTCCATTGTGCGGCGGGAGCCGGAGGTATGCGCCCGATGCGCCAGGCTAAAGCCCCGCCCTACCGTCCGTACCGCTGACTACACAAATGAGGCGTGGGACTAAAGGCCTGCGTTGCGGGTATCAACGGGGCGGGTCGACGATTCGACCTCGACGGGCGGGTGCTCTGCGTCGGCTCCCGGCGATTCCGTGGCGAAGAGATAGATCGCCAGCACGGCGCAGAGCATGCCGATCGTGTGATACATCGACGGCAGCTCCCGGTAGATCAGCAGCGAGAGGACAATTGTGATGACCGGCGCGAGCGCCGTCATCGGCACGACGATGATGGCCTTGCCGTAACGCATGGCGTACACGAGACTGAGCGCCCCTGCAGCATTGAGGATGTGCACGAGCGCGGCGAGATACGGTCCGCGGAGACCCCAGTTGATGGGTGCGCTGAAATCAGTCATCAGCAGCGCGACCGGCACGAGCAGCACAGCGGTGAGCGCCATGTAGAAGAAGATGCCCTCGGCGCTCATGTCGTCCTGCGCCTTCTTCAAGACAAAAGCCTGGGCGCCCCACATGAAGAGCACCGTGACGGCCAGCAGCAGCCAACCGTAGCCGGTCGTTCCACCACTCGTGGGCTCGACGTACGAGAGCAGCACGATTGCCGGAAGCGCGAGCACAATGCCAGCGAGCGGTCGGCCTTCCGCACGCTCGCGAAGCAGCGTGACGGAGAGGACGATCGTGACCAGCGGGTAGAGCGAGATGATAGGAAAGACGAGATATGCCGGACCGGATCGCAGCGCCTGGAACAAGAGGAGCTGGCCCCCAGCACCGAGAAAGCCGATTGCGCCACCGAGCAGCAGCGCACGCCCATCGGAGTCCACACGGCTGTGCGTATTGCGCAGGGCTACCGCGGCGCACGGAATCATCGTGAGCGCCCAGACCGCGTAGCCAAGCGTGGCTGGAAAGCCCGCGTGCTCCGGGATCTCGATGAACGCGCCCCAGATGCCCCACGCCACGGTGGTGAACGTCGCGTAGAAGAGCCAGCCTCGGGGTTTGCGATTGCGAGGGCGTGTCATGGTTGACGGTGTCTGCGAGAAACGGGGACAGCCCCCGTTTTCCAACATACGAAAAACGGGGGCAGCCTCGTTTTCGCCGTTTCTCAGACCGCCATCACGTCGACGCTTCGGGCGCGCAGCGCCGAGACGGTCTCGGGAGGCACGCCGTCATCAGTGATGACCCGATGAATACTGTCGATCTTGGCGATGAGCGAGAGGCTGCGGCGACTGAACTTGGTGGAGTCGGCCACGATCGTTGTCTCTCTGGAGACGCGAATCATGAGCGCGTTGAGCTGGGCCTCCAGGACGTCTGGCGTCGTGGGGCCAAGCTCCGCATCGAATCCATCGACGCCAAGGAAGAGCCGCTCGGCGTTGAGACCCTGCAGCGCCTGCTCGGCATGCGGCCCGACCAGGGAATAGGACAACGGCCGAAGAATGCCGCCGAGCATGATGACGCGCACCTGCGGGACGCTGGCCAACTGCATGGCAATGTTCAAGGCGTTGGTAATGACCGTCAGCGACTTGAGATTGAGCAGCTTGAGATGCCGGGCCACCTCCGCCGTCGTCGTGCCCGAGTCGAGGATGATCGTCTCGTTCTCACGAACGAGCTGCGCGGCGGCACGCCCGATGCGGGACTTCTCCGCCCGCCGCAAGGTCTCCTTGACGTCAACCGGCACGTCGCGGTCGCCCTCGAGCGGCGCCAGCGCGCCGCCGTGAGACCTGACCACCGCTGACACTTCCGCCAACGCGTCGAGATCGGCGCGAATCGTCACGGCCGAGACATTGAAGCGCTGGACGAGCTCGTGAACGGTGGCGCGCTTCTGCTGCCCGACCAGATCGACGATCTGTCGCCGCCGCTCTTCCGTCATCAGACGGGCTCCACTTGGCGCCGGCATTGGGTGTAACCTTTCGCTTGGTTGCTGCTATTGTTTTCTACCTGTTTACTATATCCTGTGTTAACTTGTTTTATAGTCTTACGATGCGAACCTGTCAAGCAAGACCCCCAAGCAGGACGCTTGTGCCTGTCAACGCTGTGTCCGGAGCCGATGCCCCATGCCTGAGACGACGCGCAGGCGAGCGGTAAGCGATGCGCCGCTCGCGCAACCGGCGGAGCCCACCTCGATGCAGCCGCCCGATGCCGCAGCGGTCGAGCTCGGAGCCCGGGTTGCCTCGTTCGCCGCGCTGCTGGACAGGCCGGTCGAGGCGCAGCACGCAAGTGGTTACTATCACACGCTGCGCGAGATCTGTCAGCAGCCGGGCACCTGGCGCCGGACGGCGGCCGCCATGGTGCAGCGGCGCGACATCCTCGTAGGCTTCCTGCAGGATGCCTCTGCACAAGGCCCGGCCGGCGCGATCCTCGTGACGGGATCCGGAAGCTCGTTCTACGGCGCGGAGTGCCTGTCGTGGTGCTTGCATGGCGCGCTTCCTCGGCCGGTCGTCGCGGTGCCGGCGGGGCAGCTGCTCACCGACGGCGTCCGCCATCTGCCCGTGGAGCGCCCCTCTTTGATGATCTCGCTCGGCAGGTCAGGCAACAGCCCCGAGAGCTCCGCTGCGATCGACCTGCTCCTCGAGACCGAGCCAGAGTGCCGCCATCTCATCATCACGTGCAACCAAGAGGGACGCCTGGCGCAGCGATACCAGCGCGATCCGCGCGCGCTGGCCGTTGTGCTCGATGATGCGACGTGCGATAGAAGCTTGGTGATGACCAGCAGTCTCACCAACATGTTGGCCGCTGGCAGGTTTCTCGGCTCGCTCGATGCGCCCGATTCGTACATCTCACGCATCGAGGGCCTCGCGGCAGCGGCGACCCAGCTCTTACTGCAGCACGCGGATGCGCTCGCGCGCATTGCTCGCGATGGCTTCCGGTCTGCCGTCTTCCTTGGCAGTGGCTCGATGTATGGTGCAGCGCGCGAAGCCGCCCTCAAGATGCTCGAGATGACCGCCGGACAGATGCCGACGATGGCCGAGACGTATCTGTCGCTGCGGCATGGACCCATGAGCGCGGTCCACGATGGCACGGTGCTGCTTTGCTTCCTGTCCTCGGATCCGGTGACGCGCGCCTACGAGATGGACGTCATCCGTGAGATGGATCAGAAGGACCTCGGGCTGCTGAAGGTGATCGTCGGACGGGGACTCGCCACCGATTGCGCTCGAACGCCAGCTGTTGTCATCAACGTCTCCGACGAACATGCGTTGCGAGACGACGACCTGCCGCTGCTCGAGATGCTCGCGGGGCAGCTCATGGCGTTCTTCTCGTCGCTCCACGTCGGCTGCGAGCCGGATCGGCCCTCCAGAAACGGTGCAATCGCCCGTGTCGTAGCGTCATTCGACATTCATCGGCGCACGCAGACCTAAGGTGTGCGCTGCGAGTCTCGATCACTCAATGAAGCGAACTCTGGTCGTCGGCGAGCTCAACGTCGACTTGGTGCTCCACGGCGTCAATAGCTATCCCACGCCCGGCCACGAAGTGTTTGCCGAGAGCTGCGCGCTCACGCTCGGCAGCGCCTCCGCGATCTTCGCCGTCGGCCTGGCCAAGCTGGGGAATCCAGTATCGTTTGTCAGCACGGTCGGGCGCGACGGCTGGGCAGACTACTGCCTGGACATATTGCGTCAGGCGGGCATAGACGTCTCGCGCATTACACAGGACGGCTCGCTTCAAACAGGGATGACGGTGTCCATTCCGTTCGACGGCGACAGGACGCTCGTCACGTTCGCGGGCGCCAGCCGCGTCCAAACCGACGCGGGGCTGGGCGAGGAGGTCCTCTCGCAGTTCGCGCATCTGCACGTGTCTTCCTACTTCCTGCAGACAGGGCTTCGTCCGTGCTGCGCGCGGCTATTTGCGCGAGCGTCCAGTCTTGGCCTCACCTCGTCACTCGACCCAGGATTCGATCCACGCGAGCGTTGGGGTGATGACCTGGTCGACCTGCTTCGGCTCACCGACATCTTTCTTCCCAACGAGGTGGAGCTCGCCGCCGTGACCGGATGCCGCGACCACCTCGAAGGACTACGGAAGCTCGATAATGGGCGCACGGTGACGGTCGTCAAGCTTGGTGCGAAGGGATGCCTGGCGCTGTCTCACGGCGAGCCGCTCCACGTGCCTGCGTTTCCAATCGACGCCGTAGACTCGACCGGCGCGGGCGACTCGTTCAATGCGGGCTTCCTCCACGGCTGGCTGCGCGGACGCTCCTTGGAGGAATGCATGCGGCAGGGGGCCGCGTGCGGTGCGCTGTCAACGCTTGGTCTGGGCGGCGTGACGAGTCAGCCGGACGCGAGCCAACTGGGCGACTTCTTGCGGGCCTCGTCGTGATCACCGTTGCAGGCTTCAACACCGCGATCGACAAGCAGATCGACGTCGACCTCCTGGAGATCGGCGGCGTCACGCGGACACGGAATGTCCAGGCGCTGCCGGGCGGCAAAGGGCTGCACGTCGCGCTTGCCGTTGCAGCGCTTGGAGAAGAGGTCCGTCTCGTCGGCTGCGTAGATGAACGGAGCGACGAAGAGCTCAGGTCGTTTCTCGAAGCTCGCGGCGTCGCCTTCCACGGCGTGCGGATAGAGGGCACGCTTCGCACCTGTCTCGCGATCAGGGATCGCGAGGGCCGAGTGACGGAGATTCTGGAACCGGGCCCAGCGCTGCGTGAGGCAGAGCGAGAGTCACTGACATCGTGCTTTCTCGAGTGCTGCAAGGGAGCAGACGTGGCGGTGCTTTCGGGAAGCTTGCCGCCCGGGCTCGACGCGAGCACGTACGCACGTCTTGGCCGCACGCTCGCCGAGCGCCGCATCCGGTGCCTCGTCGATGCGAGCGGCGCCGCGCTGCGCGAGGCGGTCAGCGCGGGCGTCTTTGCGATCAAACCGAACATCGCGGAAGCGGCAGCCTTGATCGGTCGTTCCCTCGCTGGTAAAGAGGATCTCGTGGATGCCGTCCATGAGCTGCAGCGCCGGGGCGTGGAGCTAGTCGTGGTGTCGGCTGGCGAGCTGGGCGTCGTTGCCGCCTGGCATGGCCGGACGTGCCTCGTCTCGGCACCGAGCGTGCGCGAGATCCGCAACACCGTAGGCGCTGGCGACTGTCTCGTCGGTGGATTGGCTGTCGGCCTGGCCCGTCAGGCGCCCATGGAGGAGGCCCTCCGCCTCGGCGTGGCCTGCGGAAGCGCCAAGCTGCTGTGCGAAGAGACCGGGTTCGTTCGCCGGGAAGACATCGAACGGCTTCTGCCAGAGGTCGTCATTCGCTGGATGGATTAGGGCCTTACAATCACTTTCTAAAGGTTTCCTTGTAAGCCCAGGGAGGTGAGACAGTGACACCTTGGCGAGGCGCGGGGGCGGCTTTTGTCCTGTTCCTGCTGGTGAGCGGTCCGCTGGTGGCGCAGGAGCGGCCGGAGGTAGAGCTGTATTCGGCGGAAGAGGTCAGCGCGGGGGCGGAGCTCTATCAGACGTATTGCGCGCTGTGCCACGGGGCGCGGGGGGACGCGCTTCCGCCCCTGGATCTGCTGCGCGGCAAGTTCCTTCGCCAGAACATGAGCGATGAGCGGCTCACCGAGGTGATGATCAAGGGCTCCGAGGGCGGCGCCATGCCGCCCTCGAACGTGAGCGATGCAGACGCAGAGAAGATTGTGGCATTCCTGCGATCAGAGGCGCTTGGCGGGACGCTCACGCTGCCTGCTGGCGATGCGCAGGGGGGGAAGGCGCTTTTTGCCGGCAACGACTGCTTCACCTGCCATCGCGTGCAAGACCAGGGATCGTACGCCGGTCCCGATCTGACGGACCTCGGGACGCGAGGGCGCACGATGGACGAGCTGAAGCGCTCGATGCTGGAGCCGGACGCCGAGATCGCCCCTGAGAACCGCGTCATTCAACTGGTCACCCGCGAGGCCGAGACCGTGAGAGGAACGCTCCTCAACCAGGATGCGTTCAGCCTTCAGCTACGAGACACGAACGGGCAGCTTCGGTCGTATCAGCGAGCAGACGTCGGTGAGCTGTCGTTCGTGGAGAAGGGCTTGATGCCTTCCTATCGAGGAAAGCTGAGCGAGCAGGAGGTCATCGACATCATTCACTATCTCGTCGCCGAACAGGAGGGCCAGCCATGAGACTCCCGACCGCCGCGGTGGCCGTCTGTCTTCTCGTGGGCTCCGTTCAAGCGCAGGTGAGCTATGAGCGGATCCGGCATGCCTCCAAGGAGCCGCAGAATTGGCTGACCTACTCGGGGACGTACGATAGCCACCGCTACAGCGCGCTGGACCAGATTACGACGGACAACGCGAAGAACCTGCAGCTGCAATGGGTCTATCAACCGGGTTACATCCTGGACCGAGGCTATTCGGCCACGCCGCTCGTGGTGGACGGCGTGATGTACACGGTCCAAGCAGACGAGGTGGTGGCGCTCGACGCCGCCACGGGCCGCATCTTCTGGACCTATCGGTATGAGTCGAACCCCACGCGAAGTACTGGCTCAAGGTCGCCAAGGGTGTCGCCATTCTCGGCGACACCGTGTACTGGGTGGCGATCGATGCGCGCCTGATTGCCATCGACGCAAAGACAGGGCGCGAGCGGTGGAACACGCTGCTCGCGGAGACGGAAGAAGGCTATTCGGTGACGCTTGCGCCGTTGGCCGTGGATGACAAGATCCTGGTCGGTGTCGGGACCAACGAGTGGGGGAAGAACTGCTGGTTGAGCGCGCACGATCCGGCGACGGGGAAGGAGCTCTGGCGCTTCAACACGATTCCCCAGCCAGGCGAGCCGGGCAACGAGAGCTGGGGTGGCGACTCCTGGAAGCATGGCGGTGCGCCGCTGTGGGTGACTGGCGCCTACGATCCCGAATTGAACGTGACGTACTGGGGAACGGGGAATCCCAACCCGGGATGGAACACCGAGCCGCGGCCCGGAGACAACCTCTATACGAACTCGGTCGTTGCCGTGGATGTCGCGACCGGCAAGCTGAAATGGCACTATCAGTTCACACCTGGCGATCCTTTCGATCACGACTCGGTGCAGGTGCCGGTGCTGGTCGACGCGGAATGGGAAGGCGAGCCGCGGAAGCTGATGCTGTGGGCCAATCGCAACGGCTTCTTCTACGTGCTGGATCGCGCCACCGGCGAGTTTCTGATGGCCAAGGCGTTCGTCACACAGAACTGGAACATCGGCTTCGACGAAAAGGGTCGCCCCATCCGCGCCCCCGGGTCACAATCGAGCCCGGAAGGCACGTTGATCGAACCTGGCACGCAAGGCGGCACGAACTGGTACTCGCCGTCGTACAGCCCGCGCACCGGTTTGATCTATGTGCCCACGTGGGACAATTACAGCTCCGTGTCGTACTCAGCGCCCGCGAAGTACGTGCCAGGGGAGAAGTATGCCGGCAGGGGCGGGCCGCCTCCCGGCTCGCGGCGAGAGGTGCGCGTGCGTGCGGCCGTCCGGAAGGAAGAAGAGGGATACGGCGCCATTCGAGCGTTGGATCCACGCACCGGCGAGAAGAAGTGGGAATTCAAGATGCCCAACTATACTGAGGGCGGCGTTCTCACGACGGCCGCCGACGTGCTCTTTGGGGGCGGAATGGACGGCACCTTCGTCGCCCTCGACGTGCGCAGTGGTGTCGTTTTGTGGAGGACGAATCTTGGCGGCACGGTGGGGAGGAGCGGTCCGATGACGTACGCCGTGGGTGGCCGCCAGTACGTCGCGGTGCCTGGCGGCAACGCGCTGTACGCCTTCGCGCTGCCCGAGTCGGCGCGTCAATGAAGAGACGAGGACGAGACCACACGCCTTTCCGATGATTGTCCGTTGCCTGCCTCTCATCGCGTTGCTGTTGGCGACCATTCCTGCCGCAGCAGCGCAGGATCCAGACCAGGCACCGCAGGCGCAGAGCTCGCAGGCTCCACGTTATCAGCAGACCATCGAGGTGGTTGGCGTCACACCGATCCATGGGATCGGCCTTCCGAAGCTGAAGATTCCAGCCAACGTCCAGGTGCTCACCCCAAGCGCCAGGGCCGTTTCGCGGGCCGCTCCGCAGGCCGAGCTGCCGTCGCTTTTCGCCGAGCGCGCCATGGGCATGCAGCTGAGCGAGGTACAGGGCGGCACGTTCCAGCCGGATCTGCTCTTCCGCGGCTTCACCGGATCGCCGCTGCTCGGCGGCGCCCAGGGGTTGGCCCTGTACCAGGACGGCGTGCGGATCAACGAGCCGTTCGGCGACACGGTGAGCTGGGACACGATCCCGGTGGCGGCGATTGCCAGCGTGAACGGCATCCCTGGCTCGAATCCGCTCTTTGGGCTCAATACACTCGGTGGCGCGCTGAGCATCCAAACAAAGGATGGGTTCACGCACCCTGGTCATAGCGCGTCCTTCACGCTGGGCTCGTTCGGCAGGAAGACGCTCGAGGTGTCGTCCGGTGGTCGGCGCGGCTCGCTGGCGTACTTCGCGGCCGGCACGCTGACAGACGAGGATGGGTGGCGCGACTTCTCACCCTCATCGGTGCGTCGCGTGTACGGCGACGTCGCGTGGCGCGACAAGGTCCACCTCGTCCAGGTCAGCGTCACCGCGGCGAGCAACGACGTCATCGGCAACGGTGCGGTGCCCGAGCAGCTCCTCACAACCAACAGGCGCGCCGTGTTCACACATCCAGACGCCACCGACAATCGCATGCTCATGGCGACCGTGCGCGCGCGCCGCGTGCACTCCGATCGGACGCGTCTGGACGCCGTTGCGTACTATCGCGACGGAAGCGTCGACACCTTCAACGGCGATGCGGCAGACGAGGAGGACGAGGAGGAGGAGGAGGAGGAGGAGACAGAGGAGGAGACAGAGGAGGAGACAGAGGAGGAAGGGGTGCTGGACGAGGATTGACGAGCTGGCGTTCGATGGTGTCAATAGCCTGAGCGACACGCGGACCAACGCCTCCGGCGTCAGCGCACAGCTCACGCACACGGCGCCGATGCTCGGCCGCGAGAACCACTTGATCGTGGGTGGCGGCCTCGATGCCGGCGTCACGCGCTTTGCCTTTGCGTCAGAGTGGGCGCATCTCACGCCGGACCGCGGCACCATCGGCACGGGGCTGTTCGAAGACGAGGCGGCGGTGGGGCTTCGCAGCCGCATGGTGAACGGCAGTGTCTTCCTGACCAACACGTGGTCGATGACCAGCACGATCGCCGTCACCGCTTCGGCTCGCGCAAACTGGTCGACAATGGCCCTCCGCGACCAGATAGGCACCGCGCTCAATGGAGACCATCGCTTCGCGCGCGTCAATCCAGCCGCCGGCGTGACGTATCAGCTCAGGCCCGCGATCAACCTGTATGGCGGCTACAGCGAGTCGTCACGGATTCCAACGGCTGTGGAGCTGACCTGCGCCGACCCGGAGGACCCGTGCCGGCTTCCAAACGCGTTCGTGTCCGATCCGCCGCTCGAGCAGGTCGTCGCTCGGACGTGGGAGGGCGGTGTGCGAGGTACGACGGGAGCGCTGGAGTGGACCATTGCGACGTTCTCCACCTCGTCTCGCGACGACATCATCTTTGTCAGCAGCGGCGCGCTCCGCGGTGAAGGGCACTTCGAGAACGTCGACCGGACCTCCAGGCGCGGTCTCGAGGCTGGCGTCGAGGCGCACGGCGCGCTGTTTCACGCGTTCGGCAGCTACAGCCTCCAGAATGTCAGGTTCGGAACCGATCTACAGATCGCCAGCCAACAGCATCCCGAGGCGGCATCGGGTGAGATCGAGGTTGAAGCCGGCAGTCGTTTTCCAGGCGTGCCGCTGCACACCGCAAAAGCCGGTGTGGAGGCGAGCGTCGGACGACTCGAGCTGGGCGGCGTCCTTCATGCGCAATCGTCGCAGTTCTACCGGGGAGACGAGGCGAACCGGCTCGCGCCATTGGATGGCTTCTGGCTACTGAACGCCAGCGCGCGGTACTGGATCACACCAGAGCTTGCCGCCTCGGTGACCGTGCACAATGTCTTCGACGCGGAGTATCAGACATTTGGCGTGCTTGGTGACGCGTCTCTGCTGGGTGCAGACTTCGATGACAGGCGGTTCGTGAGCCCTGGGGCTCCGCGTACCGCCTGGCTCAGCATCGACGTCAGATTCTGAGCCTCTTCAGGCCGTAGCGCAGGCCTTCAGGCCTGCCCATGTGTCGTGCCGCTGTTGGCAGGCCTAAAGGCCTGCGCTACGAGTACGGTGTGCAGTTTCGGCATTCGAGTGTAGGCCCGACTTTAGGTCGGGCGCGTCCAAGGCAATAAGGGGTAACGATGCGCTTATTGCATGGCTTTGTTATTGGTGCCGTGCTCGCGGCGATGGGTTGCGGCGGGAGTGCCGGAGAGCCGACAACGACGAATGCGCGTGCCGAGGCGCAGGATCGGCCCGGCGCGTATCGCATCTACGTCACCAACGAGATGTCGGGCGATCTGAGCGTCATCGACGGCGCAACGCACGAGGTCATTGCCACGGTGCCGCTTGGAAAGCGGCCACGCGGCATCCACGCGAGCCCCGATCGCCAGACGATCTACGTCGCGCTGAGCGGTTCGCCGATCTCGCCGCCCGGCGTGGACGAGTCGACGTTGCCGCCCCCGGATAGAAGCGCAGACGGTATCGGCCGGTTCAACCTTCAGGCGAACGAGCTCGAGAAGGTGTTGGAGTCCGGATCGGACCCGGAAGAGTTCGACCTCAGCCCGGACGGACGCCTGCTCTATATCTCCAACGAGGACAAGGCCGAGGCGAGCATTCTCGACACGGCCAGCGGCAAGATCATCAAGGCGCTGCCGGTGGGCGAGGAGCCGGAAGGGGTGACGACCAGCCCCGATGGGAGCGTGGTGTACGTCACGTCGGAAGGTGACCATGGCGTGGCCGTTATCGATACGGCCAAGGCGGAGGTCATCGCAAACGTGCCGGTCGGCCTGCGCCCGCGCGACAGCGCCTTCCTACCGGACGGATCGAAGGCGTACGTGACGTTGGAGAACGAGGCGGGTGTCGCCGTCGTAGACCCACGGAGTCACAAGAAGATCAAGACCATCAAACTGGGTGCGCCAACGCTGAGACCGATGGCGATTGCGCTTTCGCCAGATGCAGCGGAAGCGTATGTGAGCACCGGCCGTGGCGGCCAGGTCGTCGTCTTTGACACGGCATCAGACGAGGTGACCGCCTCCTTCGAGGTGGGTGAGCGCCCATGGGGCATTGCCGTGTCGCCGGACGGCCGATACCTCTACACCGCCAACGGGCCCTCGAACGACGTCTCGGTCGTCGACCTCGCCAAGCGAACCGTCATCAAGAAGATCGAGGTGGGCGACCGTCCGTGGGGAGTGATTACCGTCGAGCGGTGAGCCCGGCGGCCCTTCCACGCGATGGTAGGGCGCGCGCGCTACGTGTAGGAAAGAGCTATCAAGTCAGGAGCCATCGCGATGCGGCCTTCCACTTACCCTTGGTGAAATCGGGGAAGTCCACGGGGCGTCCGTTCATGGCGACCGACTGCTCCGACAGCGGCGAGATGACGCTCGACGTCACTGAATCGTACACGTCCCAGTCGGGCATCCTGTCTTCGCGAAGCGCCGCGATCATGCGATGCCATTCGATGGGCGTCCGCCGCGAGGCGCCACCGTGTCCCCGGAGGGCGGCGCGGCGCGGTGCGGGGCTGTAGCTCTTGAGCACCGGGTGCTGGTACTCCTCGACGTATTTCGCGGCGGGCTCCCACTGATGGCTCTCCGGGCTGCGGCCCTCGATGTAGATGCGCGACTCCTGCGTCTCCACGTAGTGCGGCGACCACCACACGCCCTTGGTCCCCTGAAGGCGATAGAAACCGCGTGGATGCGGCGTGTTGGTGTCGAAGTTCAGCGTGACCATCTTGCCCCCGGCCGTACGGATCAGCGTGACGTTGTAGTCGCCCTGCGCCATCGGCTTGGTCGCATACGGATGATCCTTGCCGTAGTAGAACCTCGCGAACTCATTGAGCATGATCGCCTTCGAGCTCATTGACACGAGATACTCGAAGCAGTCGCCGTGATTGATGTCGAGCTGCGGCATCATGGCGCTCATCGGATGATCCGGGTACTGATTGCCGTTGCGCTCGACGGAATGGTGCAGGCGCCACGGCTCGCGCTCAGGGTCGAACTTCACGAGCCGAAGATCGTGCACGTATCCGCCTTCGGCGTGGCGAATCTCGCCGAAGAGGCCTTGCTGCACCATGTGGGTCACGGCCAGGCTGCGGAACCCTTCGACGCCAAGCGTGGCCCACTTACCGGTGCGCTCGAAGGTCTCGATCAGCTCCCAGCCCTCATCGACCGTCAGGACGAGCGGCACCTCCATGATCGCGTGCTTGCCGTTCTGCATGGCCGCGCGCGCGACCGGCACGTGCCATTCCCACGAGGTGGCGCAGAGCACGGCGTCGAGCTCCTCCTTCTCGCAGAGGCGCTCGAAATCGGTCTCGCTGCGGTTGTAGAGACGCGGTGTGGGACGACCGGATTCCTCCACCCACCGCTTTGCCTGGTAGAGATTCGCGTTGCTGATGTCGCACAGGCACGGCACCTCCACCCCCTCGATGCCCAGGGCAGCATCGAGGTGGAAGGAGCCGCGCCCGCCGACGCCGATGAATCCAAGCTTGATCGGCCGATCCGTTCCGCGCGGAGACTGCGCGGAAAGGGTCTTCAGAAAGCTCCTGCGATCCGTCGAGGTGCCCATACGCGTCTCTTTTCGCTTCCCAGGTCAGACGTACGCCACGAAATTGAACAGGTCGAGACGCGGCCGGCTTTGCCACTTGCCTCGGGTGAAGTCCGGAAAGTCGACCGGCTTGCTCCTGTTGGCGACGGACTTCTCCGTCAACGGAGAGATGACGCTCGAGGTGACCGAGTCGTACACGTCGAAGTACGGCATCTCGTCCCGGCGCAGCGCCTCGACGAGCAGGCTCCAGGTCAGCGGCGTTCGCCTGGCGCCGCTGCCGTGCCCGCGTATGGCTGTGCGCTCCGGTGGGTCGTACGCCTTGATGAGCGGGTGCTGATATTCCTGCAGGTACGGCGTCGCGTCCTCCCACTCGTGCTCTTCCGGGCTGATGCCGTCCAGGTAGATCTTCGGCCCGTCGAGCCCTCGCCCGTTCATGAACACGCCCTTCGACCCCTGCACGCGAACGATGCCCCTGGGATGCGGCGTGTGGGTGTCGTGATTCAATGTCACGACCTTGCCATCGACCGTACGGAGGATGGTCGCGTTGTAATCACCTTGCTTCATCTCCAGCGTGACATTGGGATGATCCGGCGAGTAGTACGTCTTCGCGAACTCGTTGAGCATGCCGGAACGCGTGCTCATGGACATGAGGAAGTCGAAGCGGTCGCCGTGATTGACGTCCAGATACGGCATCACGGTGTTCATGGGGTGATCCGGGTAGAGGTTGCCGTTGCGATGAATCGAGTGCCAGAGACGCCACGGCTCTTCCTCCGGATCGTGCATCACGAGTCGGAGGTCGTGGATGTAGCCGCCCTCGGCGTGAATGATCTCGCCGAGGACGCCTTCCTTGATCATGTTCAAGACGGCCAGGTTCATCCCGTCGCTGGATTCGAGCAGCACCTGCTCGAGCGCGAGCGTGGCCCATTTCTTGGTCTTCTCGAAGGTCTCAATCAGCTCCCACGCCTCGTCTACCGTGAGGACGATGGGGACCTCGCTCACGGCATGCTTGTCGCTTCGCATGGCCGCCAGGCACACTGGTGTGTGCCACTTCCAGGAGGTGGAGCAGATGACGGCGTCGAGCGCCTCGGTCTCGCACATCCGCTGGAAGTCCGTCTCGCCGCGGCCATAGAGGGTGGGCTCGCCGCGGCCCGACTCTTCGACCATCTTCTTCGCGTTCTGCAGCCGATCCTCTCGGATCTCGCAGAGCGCTGGGATTTCCACGCCCTCCATCCCGAGCGCGCAGTCGAGGTGGTACGTGCCCCTTCCCCCGATACCAACGAAACCGAGCCGGATCGGTTTCGCAGAGGGACTGGCAGCGGTTGGCACCTGAGCGCGCGACGCGGTGCCGGACGCGAGGGTCGCGCCGCCTGCCGCGACGGCAGAGGCCTTCAAGAATGCTCTCCGGTCGATGTGAGTATCCATTAGAAGCTGAAGCGCATACCGAGGCGGACCGCTCGCGGACCGACGTCGGTGTCGAAGATCTGCATGAAGGTGTCGTCGGTCAACGAGTGCGTCGTTTCAGGCCTCGTGAAGACCGGGTGATTGAAGACGTTGAACGCCTCGACGCGAAGCTCGAGGTTGCGCGTGCCGCCCATCGGGAACCTCCGGAAGACCGAGAGGTCCGTGTTCCAGCCGCCGGGTCCGCGGACGGAGCTGCGGCCGCTGTTGCCAAAGCGCACACCCTCGGGCTGCTCCCACGCGCTCGGATCATAGTACGGGCCATCGTCACCAATGTTCCCGAGCTTCTGAGGGTCTCCTACCTGATCAGCCGTCTGCTCGTTGCCAGGCATGTTGATCGAGATGCCGCTGTTGGCGGTTACCGTAAAGGGTAAGCCAGTGTAGGCGTAGAAGACCCCGTTCACCTGCCAGCCATCGGCCAGTGCCTTGGTGAGACCTGTGGCGTTCCGCGCGAATGGCAGCTCGTACAGGAATCCAAGCTGGAAGACGTGTGTGCGGTCGAACGGCTGCAGCGCATAGTTGCGATGGAGCTGGTTCGGCGCGTTCCAGAAGAGGCTGTCCTGGTCGTCCTCACCGTCGGGCGAGTCGCCCATCGACTTCGACCAGGTGTACGCGCCCTTGAGGAGCAAGCCATTCCTGAACGGTCGATTGATGGCCACCTGGAGGCCGT